>JBFYZM010000330.1:0-4135 GCA_041309505.1 Candidatus Krumholzibacteriota bacterium | reverse complement strand
CGAAGGTCCCCTCGAGGAGAGCGGTCCAGCGTCCGAGCGAGGCCGCGCACGATCCTTCGAGCGTTCCCTGTTCGTAGGGGATGTCGGAGCCCAGCCCCTCGAGGCCGGCCGCGAGCCGCAGCCGCAGATCGCCTCCGGAGCGGGGAAAATTGACGTCGTCGAGCTCGTCTATCGAGAACTGCAGGAACGCTTCGCCGGTGTCGAAGTCGACGTCCGGGGTTCCGGGCGCGCCGACCTGTGTCGAGATCGTGCCCGCTTCGCGCAGGATGCCTGCGCGGATTTCGGCGAATGTCCCGAGCTCGCGGCCGCCGGCGAGCTCTCCTCCGTAGCTCCGCACGCCGAGCTCGGAGATCTTGTTCCCCTCGGCGTCGAAGACGTTATCGGCCCGATCGGAGAACGCCGCCTTGAGATTGAGAAACCAGCGGAGGGATTTTTCGAGCGGCTGATAGATCTCGGTGAATACTCCCGGTTCCTGGCCGATCTGCACGCCGAGCCGCCACTCGCCGTTCAGGCGATTGACGGCCGTGCGCGTGTAGGCGGCGGCGAGGTTGAAATTGGCCCCCTCGAATTCCTCGAATATCGCCACGCCCGCCTGCAGGTAATTGGGGCCCCACGAGCGCTCCCGCAGCGTCACCGTGAGCGCCGTGCCCCCCGAATCCGCGCTCAGGTCGTAATAGACCGACTCGAAGAGCTCGAGCCCGAAGATATGATCCAGGTCGCTTTCCAGCCGGTCGACGTCGAACGGCTTGCCCGTTTCGACGTCGAGCCGTGCCGCGATGACGCCGTCGGCGAGGCGCGAATGATTGACGATCCTGAGCTCGTCGACGACAAGCGGAGCGCTGCCGGCCGCGGCGCGAGCGGCCCCGGCGCGCGCTTCAGCCATTCGTCCGGCCGAGTACGCGCGGTATTCCTCGGGGGAGACGGACAGACGCAAGAGCGTGTCGAGAGCGGCCTCGGCCGCTTCGGTGCCGGCCGGGATCGCCTCGGTCGCTCGTTCGAACGACGCCGTCGTGATACGTCCGAGCTCGGGCCGAATGAGAACGTCTCCGGGGCGCAGCGTGGCGATCTGCTCGTCGGTGTCATGCCGCGTCATGATTCCGAGGATCTGGTCGGTGACGCCGAGCACGGAGCGAATCTGCTCCCGTTCCAGCAGGGGGGTGCTGATATCGACCGCGACGATCACGTCCGCGCCCATCTGCCGGAGCACCTCGACGGGCAGGTTGCGGACGATGCCGCCGTCCACGAGCAGGCAGCCATCGATCTCTCTCGGCGCGAACACGATGGGGATGGACATGCTCGAGCGCAGCGCGAGCGCGAGGTCCCCGCGATCGATCACGACCGGCTCTCCGGTCGCGAGGTCCGCCGCGACGGCGCGGAAGGGAATCCCCAGCTTGTCGAAATCGCGAATCTCGACGACCGGGAGCGTGTGCCGCTTGAGGAGCAGATCGATTTTCTGGCCGTCGATGAGCCCGGGCGGGAAGAGGAGATTGAAGCCTCTTACGCCCGGCTTGTTCTTGACGAGGTAGAGGTCGTCGTCGCGCTTGCGGCGGAAGGAGCGTTCCGTGCGCGGGATGAAGTCGGAGAACGCGGCGGTCCAGTCGATGGTTGTGATGATCGTCTCGAGCTCCGCCGCCGAAAGGCCGGATGCGTAGAGGCCTCCGACGATGGCCCCATGCTCGTGCCCGCGATGTAATCGATCGGGATCCGGTGCTCTTCCAGCACCTTGAGCACGCCGACGTGCGCCGCGCCGCGGGCGCCTCCCCCGCTCAGGGCGAGGCCGATGCGCGGCCGCGCGGGGGGCTCTTCCGCCGCCGCGCCGCCGGCCCAGATCATGAGCAGGAGCAACAAAGGCCCGGTGAGCTTCACGCCGCGCTTTCCCCCGTGCTTCGCGGCGCCCCGCATGCGACTTGACATACGCCCCTCTCGCGCGATAACGTATTCGGAGGCAATCAATTGAATTCTTTGTAGCAGGATTTTTCCGGGCGTGCAACAGCATTCGAGGGAGGCGGCGCGGGCATGAAGCGACTGATACTCCTTCTCCTCGTCGCGGCGAGCGTCGCGGAGCTTCCGCGCGACGCGAGCGCCGAATCGGGCTACGAAGTCCCGAGCCGCTGGGCCGTCGCGCGGCTGCAGGGCCTTATGACGATTCCGCTCGGAGGCAACAACGTCGCGGCCTGGAACGACTGCGGCTCCGGATTGCTCGGGGGCATAAGCTTCGAGAGCTCGATCGACACCCGCACGTCCGGCGGCGTTCTCGGGAGCTTCGAATACGTGTTCAAGCGGAAATACGGTGTGGAAATCGGCCTCACGTACTGGCGCCAGATCCTCACTCTGTGGGCCGAAGCGGCAGGCTATACGGTGGAGGGCTTTCCCAATTTCATCATGCCGACCTTCGGAGCGAACTACCATTTCCTGACAGACGAGAAGATGGACCTCTACGGCGGGGCGCTCTGCACCCTCGGCGTCATCGCCACCGGCTCCGGCTCCGATATCGACGTGAGCAAGGACGTGGCGCTGGGCCTCTCGTTCGGGATGGATTATTACGTGAAGGATTCGTGGAGCGTCGGCGCCGCCGCGAAGTATATCGATTTCGGAGAGATCGATTTTTCCCTCTTCCCGGAGGGCGTGCAGGGCTTCCTCTGCGACAACGGCCTCTTCGGGCTGGGGCATCTGAACGTCGTTTCCCTGACCGTCGGAATCGGATACCGTTTCTGAGAGGAGCGATCCATGAGCACGCGCCGCCTGTCGATTCTGTCGATTCTCGTGTTCGCGCTCGTCGCGTCGAGCGCCGCCTCGTCGTTCGCCGGAGAGATCTCCTTCGGGGCCAAGGCGGGGCTTCTCACATCCAACGTCACGGGGACTCCCGAGGGATGGGAAGACTCGCAGTCCTACCGGACGACATTCGCCGGAGGGGTCGTTCTGAACTACGCCTTCAACGAGGCGTTCAGCCTGGAGCCCGAGCTGCTCTATTTCTCGAAGGGATTCGTCGGCAATCTCTATGAAGGCTTCGTCGACGTCGACGTGACCGCCGTCTTCGATTACATGGAGCTCCCGGTTCTCGCGAAATACACGTTTCTCCCGGGCAGGAAATTCCGTCCCTGCGTTTTCGCCGGGCCCAGCTTCGCCTACTCGATCGCCTCCGAACTGGAGATTGACGTGGGAGTATTCTCGGGGAGCGCCGACATTTCCAGCCTGACTCATACGACCGATTTCGGCGCCATCCTGGGCGCGGGATTCGGCTACGAAACCGGCCAGGGGACGCTCACCTTCGAGGTCCGCTATCAGCGCGGATTCACGAACGTCGTCTCGACCGGCGATTTCCTGATCAACGGCTCCACGCGGACGATAACCGTCGACGACTTCAAGAACTACGGATTCGCTTTCCTCGTGGGGTACAGGCTCTAGGCCGCGTGCGGCTGCCGCGGCGTGAGCGCGCCGGGCGCTAGAACGCCTCGAGCACCATCGCGTAGATGCCGGCGTTGTCGCCGCTGCCGAAGCCGAAGTCCAGCCGCGCGTTGATCCGCTCCTGCGCGTCGAACAAGAACCTCAGCCCGAATCCCGCGCTGTATTTCAGGCGATCGACGCTGAACTCGCGAAGATCGCTCTGCACGTCGCCGGCGCCGGCGAACGCGGCGGCCCCGACCCTCCACGCGATCGGGAACCGGTATTCGGCCTGGGCGGTGATCATGTTGCGGTCGCGGTAGCGGCCGAGGTAGTAGCCGCGCATGCAGTACGAGCCGCCGAGCAGGGCGAGCATCTGAAACGGCGCTTCGCCGGAGATGAAGACGTCGTACGTCTGCAGCGCGATCACGTGCGAGCGGAAGAAGCTCCGGCGATACATTCGCAGGTCGAGGCTCAGCACCTTGAAGGCGTAATCGCTCCCGACGCCCCTCCCGAACGCGACGGCGGAGAGCTGATTGTAGAACCCGGTCGCCGGCTGATACGTGTTGTCGCGGGTGTCGTGCCGCAGGATGACGCCGAGGCCCGACGCCGAGCCCCCCCGGCTCCCGGGAATCGCCCCGCCCCGCAGGGCGCCGCGCGCGTCCGTTTCGTGGACGTTCATATATCGATATTGTAAGAGCGGCCCCGCGTAGATTCCGGGAAGCAGTCGACACTGCACGGACGTGCTCGATTC
>JBFYZM010000329.1:0-12690 GCA_041309505.1 Candidatus Krumholzibacteriota bacterium | reverse complement strand
GGAATCGCCGAGGCCATCAATGTGATGCATACGCTGTACGTCGACCAGACCTGCGCGACCTGGACCAGGATGAGGGACGAGGATCTTCCGGGCCTGATAGATGAACAGGTACTCGTGCTCGAGTCTTTCCAGTCCCAGGTGGCTCAATGCGGAGCCTGTGATTTGTTCTCGGACGAGTTCGGATCGGAACTTTCGAGCTATCTCCTCGCCAAGGTCACGATCCTGACCTCGAATCTCTGGGATTTATATACGGGGGGCGGGGCCGGTTATCTGCCGTGGCTGGGGGAAGTCGATTTCATGATGTGGGTGAACCGGATAATAGCGTATACCTTCATCGAATCGCAGGCATGCGACTTCGACTGCATTACGGACGAGGTTGGACTGGGCGTCTGCGAGGCTTATGTGATGCATCGTGTCTACATTGTCACGCAGTTGATGGTGGCGCTCGCGATCAGCGGCGATTTCTGGATAACCTGCCCGTAGGAGGGTGTCGCCAAGAGGGCTCCGTTGCCGGAGCCCTCATCCTGTGGGGTCTCGAGGGGCGGAGCGGCGAGCTCCGCTACTCCTGGAGGAACAGGTTCGCGAACACCTTTGCGTCTCCCACCATGTTCTCGATGATCGTGTACTCGTTCGGCTGATGGGCGACCTCGTCGATCTTCGACCAGACGACGGCGCCGAAGCCGTGGCGCCTGAAGAACGCCGCGACCGTGCCGCCGCCGATGCCCTTCGGCTTCGCCTTCACGTGATACACGGCCTTGATCGCCGCCGAAAGCGCAATCACGACCGGCGCGTCGGGAGGAGTGGCGGGCGCCGCGTCCTCGCGCTGCGCCGCGTTCGTCGTGATCTTCACGCCGAACTTCTCCTCGACCTCCTTGATCATCACCTTGATCGCGTCGTAGACCTTGTCGACCTTGATCTCGGGGAGGATCCGCATGTCGATGTAGATGACGTCGTCCCCGGGGATCGTGTTGATGTTGGGGACGTTCGCCTCTTTCTTGGTCGGCTCGAAGGTGCTGATCGGCGGATCGAACACCTTGTTCTTCTGCGGGAAGAGCTTGTAAAGCTTGTCGATCTTCGTGATGAGGTGCGCGGCCGCCCGGTGCGCGTTGATCCCCTGCTTGGGGGTCGATGCGTGGCACTGCTTGCCCTTCGTCTCGATCTTGAGCCAGAAGATCGATTTCTCGGCGACCTCGATCATCGTGCCGTCCGGCGCGCCGGCGTCGGGCACGACGATGAAGTCGTTCTTCTGGAAGAGATTGCCGTGCTTCTCGAGGAGGAACTGGATGCCGTGCTTGCTCCCCGTCTCCTCGTCGGCGACGAGGATGAGGCCGACGTCATAGGTCGGGACGATGCCGAGCTGGCGGAGCGCCTTCGCCGCGAAGAGCGGCGTGACGATCCCGTGCTGGTTGTCCTCGACGCCGCGGCCGAATATCTTGCCCCCCTCGATCTTGACCTTGTACGGGTCGCTCGTCCACTTGTTCAGATCGCCGGGCGGGACGATATCGAGGTGCCCCATGGCCCAGACGCGCCGGGCCGACGATTTTCCCTTCATCAGGGCGACGAGGTTCGGCCTCACGCCGGAAGGAACGGTCGGATCGGGCGAGTCGTACTGGTCGATCTTGTCGAAGACCTTCTCGTTTTCGAGCCAGCCCTTGAAGAACGCGGCCTTCTTCGTCTCCCCCTCGCCGTCGTTGACGGGCGCGAGCGCCGGTATGGCGGTGAGCTGCGTCTGGAGAGCGATCATCTCGTCGCGATAGGTTTCGACCTTCGCGTACACCTTCTTGAGCATCTTCGAATCCATCGTCCATCCCCCTCTTCCGTAACCGGAAAACCCTTGTGGGCGCGCTCCCCGCGGGGCCATTCGCTATGCGCGCCGCTCGTGAGAAAAGACGCTAGCACCCTCCCCGGGCCCCGTCAAGGCCCAATTCGGGTCGAATCGGGTTGAAAGCGGCGGGCATCCGGCGTATGCTGGGGCGCGAGACAAATTCGAGAATCGGCGTTCGGAAGGAGGAGACTCGTATGGTGCGAGGCTGGATGGTCGTCGGAGCGGCGCTCCTCGCCTTCGCGGCGTGGGGCGGCTGCGCGAAAAAGGAGAAAATCATGATCGAGCCGGCGGCGGACGCGGGCAAGCGGCTCGAAGTCTATGCGACATACGATATCGAGGTTCCCTGGGATATCGTCGGGGAGCAGAACAGGGCCGCCCTCCAGAAGCTCTACGAGGCTTCGCGGATCATGGACGAGCTGTTCCTGCGCCAGGTCTGGGCGCGCAACGTCGAGCTCAGAGACGAGCTCGGCCGCCGCGGGAACCCGGAGCTTTCCCGATTCTTCTGGCGCAACTTCGGTCCGTGGGACCGGCTCGACGACAACGCCCCCGTCCTCGTCAAGGACCCGAAGCCCGACGGCGCCAACTTCTATCCTCCCGACATGACGAAGGAGGAGTTTGAGAACTGGGTCAAGAATCACCCGGCGGACAAGGCGGCATTCGAGAGCAATTTCACCGTGATCAAGCGGACGAAGGACAAAGGGCTCGAGGCCGTTCCCTACTCGAAGGAGTACGCCGAGCTCCTCACGGAGGCCGCGCGCCTTCTCGACGAAGCGGCCGCGCTCACCGACAACGAGTCGCTCGCCAACTTCCTCAGGCTCCGCGCCAAGGCGTTCCTCTCGGACGACTACTATGAGAGCGACATGGCCTGGATGGACGTGAAGGACAACGTGATCGACGTCACGATCGGCCCCTACGAGGTCTACGAGGACAACCTCTTCAATTACAAGGCCGCCTTCGAGGCGTTCCTCTGCGTGCGCGATCCCGTGGAGACGAAGAAGCTCGACGGGCTCGTAGCGTACGTTTCGAAGATGGAAGCGAACCTACCCATCCCCGATCAGTACAAGAACACGACCCGCGGCGTCGAGAGCCCCATCTCGATCGCCGACGAGATCTTCTCCGCCGGCGACACGAAAGCGGGCGTGCAGACGATCGCCTTCAACCTGCCGAACGACGAGCGCGTGCGCGAAGCCAAGGGATGCAAGAAGGTAATGCTCCGCAATATCGGGAAAGCGAAATTCGAGAAGATCCTCGTGCCGATCGCGCAGCAGGTTCTTGCGCCCGAAATGCAGCCGTACGTCACGTTCGACGCGTACTTCAACCACACGCTTCTGCACGAGTTCTCGCACGGACTCGGCCCCGGCATTATCAAGCTTCCCGACGGCGCCGAGACGACCGTGAACAAGGCGCTACGCGAGCAGTACTCGGGGGTAGAAGAAGCGAAAGCGGATATTGTGGGGCAGTACAATATTTATTATCTTGTTCGTGAAGGGTTTTTCCCCGAGACGCTGTCGAAGGAGTCGGCCGTCACGTACCTGGCCGGCTTCTTCAGGTCCGTACGGTTCGGGGTGGGCGAGGCACACGGGAAGGCCGTGATGGCGATCTTCAACTACCTGAGGGAGCGCGGCGCCTACGTCAAGGACCCGGCCACGGGTTACTGGTCGGTCGATTTCACCAAAAACCAGGATGCCGTCAAATCGCTTTCGAGCGAGGTACTCATGCTCGAGGCGCGCGGCGATTACGAGGGCGCGAAGGCCTTCATGGACAAGTACGCCCAGATGGATCCGGAGCTCAAGGCCCAGCTCGACAACCTGAAGGGGATCCCGATCGATATCGAGCCGAGATTCGTACTCGAAGGAGCGTTTGGAGGGACACTAAAGTAGCTCTTTGGTGTTCCATTGGATAGCGAGCGAAAATAGAAATCCCCCGGCCCCTGTATTAAGGCCGGGTGACCACCTCCGATTAAGGTCGACCTTCGTGGGGGTATGTCGGCCTTTCGGTGTTGGAGGTACCCTGGGCACCCGGCCTTTATCATGCCTATACGCGGGTCCTGTCGGCGACTGCACCCCGCGCGATACGCGGGTCCTGCCGCTGATTGCACCCCGCCCGTGCTCGCGAGCAAAGCTCGCTGCGCTGCCTGCGGGGGCCCCATGGGCGTCACCCGCTACAAGTGGTTGGGCGGGGGCCCCGTCGCCGCCACCCGCTAGTTGGTGTATCCGGACTGCGCTGCGGGCGGATTTCGCTTGACAGCTCCAATTATCCATGCAAAATGGAAGTATGTATTCCAGATCGATCAAGCCGCCCGAGCGAAAGAGCTTCTTTCTGTTCGGTCCTCGCGGGACGGGGAAGACGACGTGGGTGAAATCCGCGTTCCCCGATTCGATCTATATCGATCTGCTGGAAGCGGAGCTCTTCAACGATTTGACGGCGAATCCGCAGCGCCTCGACGGCTTCATTCCTCGCGGCTTCCGCGGCTGGATCGTCATCGACGAGGTTCAGCGCGTTCCCGAGCTCTTGCACGAAGTTCATCGGTTGATTGAGTCCAAGAAATACCGGTTCATTCTGACCGGATCGAGCGCGCGAAAGCTGAGGAGCAAAGGCCCGAATCTCCTCGCCGGCAGGGCGCTAACGTTCTCCATGCATCCCCTGACAGCGCTGGAGCTGGGAGGCGATTTCAGCCTCGAGCATTCGTTGAAATACGGTCAATTGCCCGCCGCTTACGGTGAGGCGGATCCCAAGAAGTATCTCGAGGCGTATGTGAAGACGTATCTCGAAGAGGAGATCCGGCAGGAGGGTTTGACGAGAAATCTCTCGGCGTTCGCACGGTTTCTCGAAGCGGCGAGCTTCTCCCAGGGATCCGTGCTGAACGTCTCCGCCGTCGCGCGCGAATGCCGCGTCGAACGAAAGACCGTCGAGAGCTATTTTTCGGTCATCGAAGATCTCCTCATCGCCTATCGAATCCCCGTTTTCTCGAGGCGGGCGAAGAGGCGCCTCGCCGCCCATCCCAAGTTCTACTTCTTCGATGCGGGCATTTATCGGACGCTGAGACCCATGGGACCGCTGGATTCTCCGGAAGAGGTCGAGGGGCAGGCTCTCGAAACGCTCTTCCTGCAGGAGCTCGTGGCGCTCAATGACGCCCTCGATCTCGACTATCGTATTCACTATTGGCGCACGTCGAATGGCCGGGAGGTGGACTTCGTTCTGTATGGTCCGAGGGGTTTGCACGCGTTCGAGATCAAGAGAACGTCCAGAGCGACGTCGGCGATGCTCGGCGGGCTTCGGTCCTTTCTGGACGATTATCCGATGGCGAGCGCCTATTTCGTGAATATGGGAAGCCGGCGAATGCATGAAGGCCGGATCGAGATTGTGCCTGTCCGGCACATAATTGCGGATCTGCCCCGGCTGTTGTCGCGCGGTAAATAGCGAACGCAGGTCCTGTCGGCGCTTGACTTCCCGGCGAAAAACGGCGAAACTGTAAGACTACCATAGCGTAAGGAGGATATTGATGCAGGCATTCCTCACCAGTTGCGCAAAGGCGGTGCTCGACGGCGACGCGGACGCGGCCGAAAAGCTCGCCCGCGAGGCGCTCGACAAGAAATACCCGCCTCTCGATGTCATCGAGAAGGGTTTCGTGAAGGGAATCAAGGAGGTCGGCCGCCTCTGGGAGGAGGGCACCCTCTTTCTTCCCGAGCTCGTCATGGGAGCGGAATCGATGAAGCGCGCGATGGCCGTGCTGCAGCCGGCCCTCGCGAAGGGCGGGGCGCAGCCGAAATCGCTCGGCCATGTCGTCATCGGCACGATCGAGGGGGACATTCACGATATCGGGAAAACGCTCGTCGCGACGATGCTCTCGGCGAACGGCTTCGAGATCACCGACCTCGGCGCCGACGTGCCGGTCGCGAAATTCGTGGACGAGGCCGAATCGCGCGGCGCGGGATGCATCGCCATCTCCGCGCTCCTCACGACGACGATGTCCGGCCAGAGGCGCGTCGTCGATGAGCTCAAGAAACGCTCGCTCAAGGGCAAAGTGCGGGTCATGGTCGGCGGCGCTCCGTGCAGCGACGAGTGGGCCCGCGAGATCGGCGCCGACGGATATGCCGGAGACGCGGTCGCCGCGGTATCGCTCGCCACGAGCCTCATGGGCTCGCGCGGCTAGCGGCGAGCCGGCGGTTCGGCGGATCCCGGGAGGCGCGATGCAAAAACACGATTTCCTCGAAACAATCAAACGGCGGGTCGTCCTTTTCGACGGCGGCATGGGGAGCATGCTGATCGCCGCGGGGCTCACGCAGCGCGAGATTCCCGAGGCGTGGGTCCTCTCGAAGAGCGAGAAGATCAGCGAGGTGCACGCCGCGTATCTCGACGCGGGAGCCGAGGTCCTCACGACGGCCACCTTCGGGGCGAGTCGTCTCAAGCTCCAGGCCTCCGAGGCCGGGAAGTCGCTCGACGTCGCGCGGGTGAACGAGAAGGGCGTCGAGATCGCGCGCAAGGCGCTCGAGCGTTCGGGAAAACGCGAGAGATTCGTCGCGGGGGACATCGGCCCGACGGGGCTCTTCTTTCCGCCCGTCGGCGCGCTCAAGGCCGACGAGGCCCGCGCGGTCTTCCGCGAGCAGGCGAAGGCGCTCGCCGGCGCCGGCGTCGACCTCTTTATAATAGAGACGATGTACGACATCCGCGAGGCGGTCGAGGCGCTGCGCGCGGTGAAGGAAGTGTCGAACCTCCCTACCGTCGTCACGCTCACCTTCGACCGGAAGCCCCGCGGGTTCTTCACGATGATGGGGGACACGACGGACACGGCCGTCGAGACGCTCCTCAAGGAAGGGGCGAGCGTCATCGGCGCGAACTGCACGCTCCAGAGCGGCGACATGATTGCGCTCGCCGAGGAGTTCAGGTTTCTCACGAGCGCGCTGCTCGCATTTCAGCCGAACGCGGGGCGCCCCGTCATGGAGCACGGCGTCGCCGTGTACAAGCAGCGCCCGCGCGAGTTCGCCGAGGACGCGGTCAAGATCGTGGCCGCGGGGGCGAACGCCGTGGGCGGGTGCTGCGGCACGACCCCCGAATTCATCCGTGAGGTCCACGCGACGCTCATACATGGAAAATAATGGAGCCCGTCGTTCTCGAAAATTTCGACGTCGAGATAGATCCCGCGGAGGTGCGGCGCTTTCTGGGTTCCCGGGGCAAAGGCAGGCCCGCTCCGGCGGAGCGCTACGACGGGATCGTGAACGAGGGGGTCGAGGCGGCGAAGCGCCTCATCGCTCCGAAGGGAATATATGTATATGCCGCGGGGCGCGAGCTCCCCGGCTCGAACGTCTTCGCGCGGCTCGACCGGATGGCCTTCTGCGTCTGCACGATAGGCCCCGCGCTCGAGGCAGAGGCGACGAGGCTCTCGGGCGAAGGCGAGATGCTCAAGGCGGTCGTGCTCGACGCGATCGGCTCGGTCGCGGCGGAAGCGGTCGCCGGGTATATCGACGAGAAGATCGCCGCGGAAGCGGCCCGGGAGGGGCTCAAGACGTCGTGCCGCGCGTCCCCGGGCTACGGCGACTGGGACGTGCGGGAGCAGGCGTCTATTTTCAAACTGCTCCCCGCAGAGCGGATCGGCGTGCGGCTGAGCGAAACGTTCATGATGTCGCCGCGGAAATCGGTCTCGTTCGCGATGCACGTCGCGAAGGAGCCCGAGAGGCTTCGCAGCGAGAACTCGTGCGAGAATTGCGGACGGAAGGATTGTCGGTACCGGTTGGATTAGAGGGAGGCCCGAATTGGAGAAGAAAACGAATCCCCGAATTACCTGGTGGACGGAAAAGGCTCGAAAGAAAATCGTCGACGAGGCGAAGCGGATCCTCGAGGAGATCGGCGTATTCGTCGAGAACGACGAGGCGCTGAAGCTGCTCGACGGCGCGGGCGCCCGCATCGACCGGAAGAGCCGCCAGGTGCGCATTCCGGCCGCGCTCGTCGAAAAGGCCGTGGAGAGCGCGCCGAGCAAAGTATCGCTCTATAACCGCCGCGGCGAAGAGGTCATGGATCTCGGCGGGGACCGCGTCCATTTCAATCCGGGCTCGGCTGCGCTGCGCATCTACGATCCGAAGGAGAAACGCGCGCGCACGCCCGTCACGGCCGACCTCGTGAAGTTCGCCTCGCTCATCGACGCGCTCCCGAACTACGCGGCGCAGAGCACGGGGCTCATCGCGGGGGACGTGCCGAAGGAGATCCAGGACCGCTACCGGCTCTTCATCGCGCTCCAGCATTCGGCGAAGCCGGTCGTGACCGGCACCTTCCTCGTCGACGCGTTCAAACCGATGCACGAGATGCTTTCGGCGGTCGCCGGGGACGCCGAGAAGCTACGCGAGAAGCCGATGGCGATCTTCGACTGCTGCCCCTCGCCGCCTCTCAAGTGGAGCGATCTCACCGCGCAGGCCCTCATCGATTGCGCGCGGACGGGCATCGTCGCCGAGCTCATTTCGATGCCGCTCACCGGAGCCACCTCGCCGGTCACCCTCGCGGGCGCCGTCGTGCAGCACTGCGCCGAGTCGCTCAGCGGCGTCGTCATTCACCAGCTCGCGATGCCGGGGGCGCCGATAATCTACGGCGGCTCCCCCGCGTGCTTCGACATGCGCAAGGGCACGACGCCGATGGGCGCGGTCGAGACGATGATGATCGACGGCTCCTACGCCGAGATCGGGAAGCACCTCGGCCTTCCCGTGCAGGCTTATATGGCGCTCAGCGATTCGAAGACGGTCGATTACCAGGCGGGCATGGAAAGCGCGATGGGCGCGATCATCGCGGCGCTCAGCGGCCTCAACAACGTCTCCGGCCCCGGCATGCTCGACTTCGAGTCGTGCCAGAGCCTCGAGAAGCTCGTCCTCGACAACGAAACCTGCGGCATGGCGCTCAGGCTCGTCGAGGGGATCGAGCTCCGCGACGACCCCATCGTTCCCCTCGACCTCATGCGCGAGGGGATCGAGCGCAAGAGCTTCCTCTCGCTCGCCCACACGATGAAGTGGTTCCGCAAGGAAGTCTACTATCCCGACGAGGTGATCGACCGCAACGCCCTCGACGAGTGGCAGAAGCAGGGGTCAAAGGACGCCGCGACGCGCGCGGCCGAACGCGTCGAGAAAATACTCGCGGCGAAGAAGAGCGAGCCGCTCGAGCCTGAAATCGTCGCGCATCTGAAAGAGCTCATGTCGGCGGAGGCGAAGCGCTTCGGGATGAAGGAGCTGCCGTACAAAGGGTAGTCGCGCCCCGAGCGCTATATAATAGAAAGAGGACCCGATATCGAATCGGGTCCTCTTTCGTTACTCGGGCGCGGATTTCTCGGCGCCTTACTTGATCGCCGCCTTGAGCGCGAACTGAATGCGCATGCTGTCGAGCTCCCGGTTGTCGGTCCTGAGTTCGTCCCCCCCGACGATCCACCGGTACTCGTATTTCGTCTTGAGCTGCGAGAGCTCGACCATCGCGGTGACGGTGCTCGTGAGATCGTACATGACGCTCGCGAACATGTTCGAGTTCCTGCCGATGAAGCTCCTCACGGCGGCTTCGTCTGCGGGGATGACGAAGTCGTCTTCGTCGGGATTGTCGATACCGTAGCCGGCGTTGAGCCAGAGCCCGTCGGCGGCTTTGAAGGAAAGCTCCGCCCAGCCGCCTTTCGAGCCGATCTCCGCCCACATCGGATTCACCGTCTGCCCGACGCCGCCGTAATAGGCGCCGAGGTCAGCGCC
The DNA here is from genome assembly GCA_041309505.1 of Candidatus Krumholzibacteriota bacterium. GTDB lineage: Bacteria > Krumholzibacteriota > Krumholzibacteriia > Krumholzibacteriales > Krumholzibacteriaceae > SSS58A. The sequence goes on along the minus strand of JBFYZM010000329.1, from coordinate 3,159 downwards.
GACGAAGAGCTCGCACGTGATCTCCGTGCGCTCGCACGGGGCGATTCTGAGGTCGACGTTCCCGGACCACGATTCGATGCTCTTGGAACCCCGCCCGCTCGGGTACTCTTCCGTGCCGTAATGACCCGAGACGCCGAGCTCCATGGTGCCGTTCTCGCGGATCTTCGACGACATCGCGAGCCTGCCCTCGAAGGTCGGAATCCCCGAATCGGCGCCGTCGTCGATCTTGTCGCCGTCGAGGTCGCCGCCGAGCGTGCGGAAGAGGCCGGCCGCGGCGAAGACCTTCGCGTTGTCGGACAACCCGGTCCAGGTCGAGACCCGGAGCTGCGGCCTGCGGTAGCCGATGTTGCCCTGATCCCAGAGAACCGTGTAGTTCGCCGTTCTGGGGGCGAGAGGCGAGATGATGTCGCTCGTCTGCCCGGCGAGCAGCGACCAGTGCCCCTTCGTGAGCTTCATATATGCGTGGCGGAGCATGGGCGCGGCCTTGTTCTCCATCGAGTTGAGGCTCGCCGGCGAGACGCCGAGCCCGTAGAAGTCGAATTCGAGACGGGCGTCGGTCCTGATCTCGTTCTCCTCCCACCAGAAATCGAGACCGAAGCGGCTCTCGCGCGCCGTGATGCTCATGACGTCGTTATCGGGCGCGTTGAGAGGGCTGCGCTCGGTGACGTAGAGCGCGTAGTTGCCCGAGTTGACGCGGGTCTGGTCATAGGCGAAGTCGGCCTTGAAGTAGCCGCTGAACTTGAAGCCGTACGCGGGCCCCGCATCCGCCGCCGCGGCCGATGCCGCGAAACAGCCGAGGGCGAGGAGCGCGAGGGCGACAACCGTGCGTTTCATGGGCGCCTCCTTGCAAAAGCTACCGGTGACGTCGAGGTGCGATAAACATAAAGCCTGTTTAGGCGAAACGCGCGCGGATGTCAATTGCTTTCACGGGATCGTGCGGCTCACGAGACGTCGAGCATCGCGAGGATCGAGCGCCGGGCGCGATCGGCGATCGCCGGGTCGACGGAAATTCCCGGCCCGGGAGACTCGAGCGATCGCGCGAGCTTCTCGAGGGTGATCTTCTTCATGTTGGGGCAGAGCGCGTGCTTCGTGGCCGCGTAGAACGAGCGATCGGGGAACTTCTTCTGAAGGCGATAGACCATGCCCGTCTCGGTGCCGACGACGAACTCGCGCGCGGGGCTCTTCTCCACGTAGGCGATCATTCCCCCCGTGCCGAGCACGACGTCGGCGAGGGAGGCGACCGCCGGATTGACCTCGGGATGGACCATGACGACGGCGCCGGGGTGAAGCCGCCGCTGCTCGGCGATGTGCTCGGGATGTATCTTCTGGTGCGTGGGGCAGTAGCCCTGCCAGAGGATCAGCTTCCTCCCGATCTGCCCGGCCACCCAGCCCCCGAGATACTTGTCGGGGCCGAAGATGATCGGTTTTCCCTCCGGCACCGACTCGACGACGCGCACCGCGTTCGCCGACGTGCAGCAGATGTCGGTCTCGGCTTTGACCTCCGCGGTGGAGTTCACGTAGGTGACGACGACCGAGCCGGGATGTTTCTTCTTGAGCGAGACGAGGTCCTCGGCGCACATCATGTCGGCCATCGGGCAGCCGGCCTTCGGATCGGGGAGAATGACCGTCTTTCCGGGGGAGAGGATGGCCGCCGTCTCGGCCATAAAATGCACGCCGCAGAAAACGATCGTCTTCTCGCTCGCCGATGCGGCGAAGCGGCTCAGATCGAGCGAGTCCCCGAGCCGGTCCGCGACGTCCTGGATCTCGGGCGGCTGGTAGTTGTGCGCGAGGATGATCGCGTCCCGCTCGGCCTTGAGCGCAAGTATCTTTTCGACGAGCTGTCGTTTCGGCATGAAGCTCCGTGGCTGTCCCGGGCGCCGGGTAGGCTCCGGGGCCGTTCGCGTCTCAGCGCTTGCCCGCGCGCTCGGCGCCGCAGTGCGGACAGGCCTTGTCCTTGCTTGACACGAGCTTCCCGCACGCGGGGCAGGTCTCGAAGGAGACGCCGCAGCTCCTGCAGATGGGGGCTTCTTCCTCGGCGAGCTCCGTGTCGCAGAACGGGCAGGTGCAATGGTCGCCGTGCTCGTGCGGCGCGCCCGCCGCCTTCGCCGGGATTCCGGCCTTTTTCGAGCGGTAGCTCTCGATCGCGGCGTGGAGCGCGTCGGCGCCGAGGTTCGAGCAGTGCATCTTGTTCTTGGGGAGCCCTCCGAGCTCTTCGGCGACCGACTCGTTCGTGATCTTCATCGCCTCGTCGAGCGTCTTCCCCTTCGCCATCTCGCTCACCATGCTCGAGACGGCGATCGCGGCGCCGCACCCGAAGGTCTTGAACTTCACGTCCACGAGACGGTCGTCCTTGACCTTGATGTAGAAGGTCATCATGTCCCCGCAGACGGGGTTTCCGACCTCGCCGGCGCCGTCGGCGTCCGGTATCTCGCCGACGTTCCGGGGATTCATGAAATGGTCCATCACCTTGTCGCTGTAGAGCGCCATAGCCTACTTCCTTTTGTAAATCGGCGACATTTCCCGAAGCCTCTGAACGACGGGCTTCATCACCGATACTATTGTATCGACGTCCTCGGGCCTATTCTCCGGCCCCATGGTGAATACGATCGAGCCCTGGGCGAGCGCCGTTTCGACGCCGATCGCCTCGAGCACGTAGCTTCCCTTGAGCGCCTTGGACGTGCACGCCGAGCCGCTCGCCGCCCGGATGCCCTTCTGGTCGAGGAAGAGGAGCATGCCTTCTCCTTCTATATACTCGACGCAGAAGCTCGCGTGGTTGGGGAGGCGCTGTTCCGGGTGCCCCGTCACTATCACGCGATCGATCTCCGCCGGGAGGCGCCGGAGAAGCGCGTCGCGGATCGGCCTCACGCGCGCGGCGTTGCTCTCGAGCTCTTTCAGCGCCAGCTCCGCCGCGACTCCCATGCCGGCGATGGCGGGAATGTTCTCCTGGCCCGCGCGCAGCCCGCGCTCCTGCACGCCCCCCTCGATCATCCCCCGCGCGGGGGTCCCTTTCGGGAGAATGAGGGCGGCAGCCCCGGGGGGGCCGCCGAAGTTCTGGGCTGCGATCGAGAGGGCGCTCACGCCCAGCGTCGCCATATCGACGGGAACGACCCCCGCCGTGCCCCAGGCGTCCGAATGCATCGGAACGTCCGCTTTTCTGCA
>JBFYZM010000328.1:0-15984 GCA_041309505.1 Candidatus Krumholzibacteriota bacterium | reverse complement strand
CTCTCCGACGAGGACCGCACGGGCAACATCAAGCTCATGTCGGGGGGGATCCGCGACATCGAGTTCATCGCGCAGGGCATCCAGCTCATGCACGGGCGGAGCCGCCCCGGGATCCGATCGCGCAACACGCTCGAATCGCTCGAGCGCCTCGCGCGAAACGAGCTCCTGAGCGCCGGGGCGAAGGAGACGCTCGAGCGGAGCTACCGCCTCTTTCGCACCGTCGAGCACCGCATGCAGATGCTCCGCAACGTTCGCACGCACACGCTTCCCTCAGCGGAAACGGACCTCGCGAAAACGGCCGAGCGCGTGTGCCGGAGCGCGCTCCGCGGTGTCACGCCGGAGAATTTCACCGCCGAGCTCGGGAGATCTCTCGCCGAGGTGCAGCATTTATTCGACGGCTATTTCAAGAATCGCGTTCCCGGCGAGATCCCGCTCCTCCTCTCGCTTCCGGCGAGCGATCGCGCGGTAGAGGACATTCTCTCGAAATACGGCTTCGCCGAAGGGGAAGAGGCGCACCGCTTCCTGAGCGCGCTCGTCTTCGGCGACTTCCCTCGTCTCGAGGGGCTCGAGACGCTCGCGGCGGCGGCGAGATCGCTCCCGGGCGTTCTCGAGCGGGTGTCGATGACGCCCGATCCTTCCCTCACGCTGAAGAACTTCGTGCGGATCGTGAAGGCGACGGGCGCGGTCAGATCGACGCTCGATCTCATCGGGGGCGGCGGGGACCTCCTCCGTCTCCTGCTCGCGGTATCGTCCCTCTCGACGAAGCTCTCGGAGACGCTCGCGAGCCGCATCGAGCTGCTCGATTTTCTCGCGGAGGGCTCGCCGCCGGGCGAGCCGCCGGATCCGAAGGCCGCGGTCGCGCTCCCGCGGCTCGCGCGCCGGCACGAGGAGGCGCTCCTCTCCATTCACTGTGGAAATCCTATTCCGGAGAACGGCCCGGAGATCCTCGGCCCGCTCTTCGCGGAGGAGTCCGAGCGCTCGCTCCGCGCCCTTTTCGAGAAGAACGGCGGAGGCGCCCCGGGGCTCGCGCTCATCGCGGCAGGATCGCTCGCGACGCGCGGCGCGCGTTTCGGAAGCGATCTCGACCTCATCGCCGTGACGACCGACGACCGCTCCGCCGCGCTCGAAGCGGATATCGTCCGCCGCGTCATCGACGACGCGCGCGCGATCCGTCTCGGGCCGGTCGACATGCGGCTCCGCGGCGAGGGGGAAGGAGCGCCCCTCGTTCAGACGCTCGATTACATCGAGGGCTATCTGCAGACGCGCGCGTCGCTGTGGGAGATTCTCGCGCATTCGAAGTGCCGGTATCTATGCGGCGACGAGGCGACCGGTCGCGCCTTCGAGGATATTCTCGCGCGCACCCTGCCCGTCGTTTTCGGGCGCGAGGGCTGGAAGGCGAGGCTCCTCGACGCGCGCGCGAAGCTCGAGGCGCTCTCGAAGGGCCCGTGGGACGTGAAGCACGCTGCGGGGGGACTCTACGATATCGATTTTCTGCTGTGCGCGGGGCGGCTCCGGGGGATCGTCGGAGCGGCCCCTTCAGCGAACGTGCGCGCCGCGCTCGGCGAGTTGCGGTCGGCGGGGCTGCTCGAGGCTGGAGACGCCGAAGCGCTCCTCGCCGCACACCGGCTCTTCTGGACGATGGAGCACGCCGCGGCTCTGCACGGCGTTCCGTATCCGCCGCTCCCCGAACGGGAGGATTTCTTCGAGAGCTACTTCTCGCGGCTCTTCGGGGCGGATGCGCCGGGAGCCGGGACGTTTCTCGAACGGCTCGGAGGGATCAAGCGCGATAATCGGGCGATCTTCGAGCGTTTCCTGCCGCTTTGCCCATAGCGGAAACTTCAAGCCCCCGCATCCAGCTCCGCCTTCAGCCGCAGCCTGACGTCGCGCATCTTCGCCGCGTCGGCGAGCTTCTTCCCGCCGGACGTTTTCACGTAGAAGGAATCGGCCGCCATCTCCCCCCGCGTCGTTATCTGCGCGCTCTGGATGTCGAGCCCCTCCGCGGAGAGGATGCGGGTCACGCGGTAGAGGAGCCCGGGGCGGTCGCGCGCGGCGAGGTCGAGAATCGTGCTCTCGCGGGAGAGATCGTTCTCGAACTCGACGACCGTCGGGACGCGCCCCCCCTTCGCCGTGCGCCATTTCCAGCGCTCGACGTGGGCGGCGTACGCCTTCTCGAGATCGATCTCGCCGGCGAGCACCGCGGCGAAATCGCGCTCGAGCTTCTTCGCCGTGTCCGCCGGAAGCGCGAGACGGCCGTCGACGCCGGTGCAGTGGAAGAGATCGATCACGACGCCGTCCTTCCTCGTGAACGCGAAGGCGCCGAGGATGTTGAGATCGTTGATCGTGATGACGCCGCAGAGCTGGGAGAGCCTGAAGGGCCGGTCGCGCGTGCACATGGTCAGCTCGATCGAATGCTGGAGCCTCCTGATCTCGACGATCACGCCGCGGGATTTGAGGCGGGCGACCATCGCGACGTGCGCCTTCGCCCGCGCGGGGGTGACGACCATCCCGTAGCGGTCGGGCAGGCTCGCGAGGTGGATTTCCATCGCGGCGCGCTCCTCGTCGGTCTCGCAGAGCTCGATCATCTTCCCGTGCCGCTTCTCGAGCATCTTTCTGAAGAAGGCGCCCGATTCCGATTTGTCCGCGAGCATCCTCGATCCCTTGAAGTAGAGGTCCTCGAGAAGGTTCTCCTTCCAGCCGGTCCAGACGCTCGGCCCCGTCGCCTTGAGATCGGCGCAGGTGAGGAGATAGAGCAGCTTGAGGTTCACGTGGCTCTTCACGCTCTTTACGAACTGGAGCCCCGTGTCCCGGTCCTCCATGTCCCGCCGCTGGCTGAAATGCGAGAGGAGAAGATGGTTCCGCACGAGAAACGCGACGAGCGCCCGAGAGCGCGGCGAGACGGGAAACCCGCGGAGGAGCGTTTCGGCCATGCGCGCTCCGGCGCGGGCGTGGCCGCGCGCGCAGGGCTTCCCGATGTCGTGGAGCAGCGTGGCGAGGAGGAGCTCGGTCCGCTCCGCGACCTCGTCGTATATCCGCGGCAGGAGCCCTCCCTCGCAGCACTCGATCTCGTCGAGGTTCGCGATCGCCTGCAGGGTGTGCTCGTCGGCCGTGTACTGGTGGTAGAGGTCGTATTTCTTGAGACAGGTGAGCTTCTCGAACGGCGGGAAGAGATGCCTGAGCGCGCCGAGCTCGTGCATGCTCCGTATCACGGGCGCCTTTTTCCCCGGCATCTCGAGAAGCTCGATGAACGACCGGCGCATCCGCTCGACCGCGCCGCGCGGCAGTTTCGCCGGCCGGAACGCGTTTCTCACGCGGCGCTCCATCTGCGGGGAGAAACGCTTCCCCGCGCGGAGCTGCTCCTTGAAGGGGAAGAGCGGATCGTCTTTCATCCGCGCGCGGCCGAGGCGCAGATCGAGCTGGCCGAGCCCCCGCGTCCCCACCCTCCGGTAGAGCGAGCCGTCGATGATGCGGAGATTCCCCTCGCCGGTCGTCTCGTCGAGGAAACGTTCGAGGAGCGTGAATACGGCGCGCGTCATCGAGTAGTAGTCGCGCATGAAACGCTCGACGGCGAGGAGCCCGGCGCCGTCCCGGTACCCGAGACCCTTCGCGGCCGAACGCTGGAGATCGAGCGTGAGCACGTTCCAGTTGGATCCCATGAGAAAATGGAGCTCGTTACGGGTCCTGAGGAGAAAGTCGTGCGCCCGCCGGATGTCGTTGATCTCCTGGCGGTCGATGATGGCGAGACGGTAGAGCCCCTCGAGCGTGCCGTCCCACGGGAGCACCATGCCCACCCACCGGATCATCTGATGGTCGCGGAGCCCCCCGGGACTCTCCTTGACGTTCGGCTCGATGAGATGAAAGCTCCAACCGAATTTCTTCCAGCGGCGGCGCGCCTCCTCGAGCTTCGCCTCGAGAAGCTCGCCACTCTCGCGCCCCCGCATCTCCGCCTTGATCTCCTGGAGCGCTTCTTTCATCGACTCGTCGCCGCAGATCCAGCGGCCGTCGAGAACCGCCGTCTTGAGATCGGTGTCCCGTTCGAGCGCCTTGCGGAGCTCGGCGGCGGTGCGCACCGACGATCCGAGCTCGAGTCCCGCGTCCCAGAGCATCCGCACGAGGTACCCCGCGAACGACGTTCCGGCGGGGCCCGGCTTCTTGTCCCAGAGGAACAGCAGATCGACGTCGCTCTTCGGGGAGAGATCGCGCCTCCCGAAACCGCCGAGCGCGATCACGGCGGGAACGCGGCGCAATCTCGGGCCCATCCATTCGCTGAGCGAATCGTGAAGATGAAGGACGACCGTCTCGACGCCCGCGGAAACCGCGCGCGCGAGCTCGACGCCGGAGCCGCCCGAGCGATGGCGCCGTTCCAGATTTTTCAGATATTCCTTGTAGGAGTCCCTCACCTCGCCCGCGAAGGAGGTCATCCAGTCCTCGCCGGCGCCGAATCGCGGCGACGGAAGCTGCGAGGTTTTGAGTATCGGAGATGTCATACTACCGCACCGCCCCTGAACGAAGAACGCCTCACGGCGAGGCCGGCGCCATTATACATCAAAATAGATGCAGAATTCGAACGGGTTCGGACGGATCATCACCGGCACGATCTCGTTCTCCCGCTTGAAATCGATCCAGGTGCGAATCACGTCCTCGGTGAAAACGTCCCCCTTGAGGAGAAACTCGTGAGACGCCTCGAGCGCGGCGAGCGCGGCGGGGAAATCGGCGCATGTCTTCTTCACGTTCGCGAGCTCCGACGGCGGCATATCGTAGATGTTCTTGTCGAGAGGCTCCCCCGGATGTCTGCGATTCTCGATGCCGTCGAGCCCGGCCATGAGAATCGCCGCGAGCGTGAGGTACGGATTTCCCGTCGCGTCGGGGCAGCGGAACTCGACCCGCTTCGCCTCGATCTTCCCGGAGCCCACGGGGATTCTGATCGCCGCGCTCCTGTTGCGCTGGGAGTAGGCGAGGTTCACCGGGGCCTCGAATCCCGGCACGAGCCGCTTGTACGAGATCGTCGACGGATTCGTGATGCCGAGGAGCGGGTGCGCGTTCGAGATGAGCCCGCCGATGAAGTAAAGCGCCGTCTCGCTCAGGCCCCCGTACTCGGGGCCGGCGAAGAGATTCTTGTCCCCGCGCCAGAGCGAGATGTGCACGTGCATCCCCGAGCCGTTATCGCCGAATATCGGCTTCGGCATGAAGGTGGCGGTCTTCCCGAAGGCGCGCGCCGTGTTCTTCACGACGTACTTGAAGATCGACAGCGCATCCCCCATCCGAACGATCGTATCGAAACGGAGCCCGATCTCGCTCTGCCCCGTAGCCACCTCATGGTGCTGCACCTCGCACGCGAGGCCGCACGCCGTGAGGTTCTTCACCATCTCGCTCCGGAGATCCTGGAGCGAATCGGTCGGCGGCACGGGGAAATAGCCTTCCTTGAGCCGCGACTTGTACGCCAGGTTCGGCCCCTCGTCGCGCCCCGTGTTCCAGGCACCCTCGATCGAATCGATCTCGTAGAAGGCGCTGTGTTCGTCCTGCGCGAAGCGCACGTCGTCGAGGATGAAGAACTCGGCTTCCGGCCCGAAGTACGCGCGCTCGGCGATCTTCGTGCTCGCGAGGTGCTGCTCGGCCTTGCGCGCGATGAATCGCGGATCGCGCGCGTACGGTTCACGCGTGATCGGTTCGTGGATGTCGCCGATGACGCTCAGGGTCGGGTGGCAGCAGAACGGATCCATAAAAACGGTCGAGGCGTCGGGAACCACGAGCATGTCGCTCTCGTTGATGTTCTTCCAGCCGCGGATGCTCGAGCCGTCGAATGGGATGCCTTCGGCGAACATTTCCTCGGACAGCCGCGAGGCGGGAATCGTGAAATGCTGCCATCTGCCGGGAAAGTCGATGAACTTGATGTCGACGAATTCGACACCCTTCGATTTCGCGAATTCCAATACCTCTCGGGGGGTTCCGTTCATTGGGGCACTCCTGATGAAAGATTATGAAGGACCGGGGACTACGGTCGCTCGTTCGCCGCGATTTTTAAACGCGCCGTCCCGGCGCGTCAACACAATTCTTGTTTCCGGCGGCGCGGCGCACGGCCGGAGCGCTCACGCCCCGTCGCGCCACTGCCACGGCGCGAAATTGATATAACGGATGCGGGGAGGCGACTCCTTGAAATCGACGAGCGACGCCGAAGCGTTCGCGATCGAGAGGCGGTGGATCGTGTCGAGATCCATGCCGAGGTAGCGCGCGAGAACGGGCTTGATGACGTCGCTGTGAGAAACGGCCGCCGCCTGTCCCGTTCCCGTCTCTTTCACGATGCGTTCCACGGCGGCGAGAGCGCGCTTCTGAATGTCGGCCATGCCTTCGCCGTTCGAGAAGCGGGCGCGCGTCGGCGCTTCGAAGTAGAGTTTGAAATCCTCGTCGTCGCGCAGCTCGTGGTAGGTCTTTCCGATCCAGCTTTCGAACGGAGACTCGTTGAGCCGCGGCTCCTCGCGGAGCTCGGCGCCCCATTCGTCCGCGAGGATGCGCGCGCTTTCGAGGGCGCGCTCGACGGTGCTCGTGTAGACGACGGGGATGCCTTTCGCCTTGAGAGCGCGGGCGAGATCGGCCACCATGCCCCGCCCGTTCTCGTTGAGCGGTATGGGCCCCATCCCCATGATGCGGTGATCCCTGTTCCAGTCGGTCTGCCCATGACGGATCAGATAGAGAAGCATCGCGGCCTTTCGGTTTGCGAGACACGCGGCGGTAGCTAGAAAGAATGCTCGTAGCCGAGACTGGGCATCGGGCGCTTGCGCCCTTTCTTGTTCATGAGCACGATGCCCTCGGCCACATGGACGGTCGTGCCGATCACCGCCGCGCCGGTGCCGAGACGACTTGCCGCCTCGGGAGACACCGCGGCGAGCATCACGTATTCCTCGCCGCTCGCGAGCGCGAAACCGACGAGAGCCTCTCCCTCGAGGCCGCAGAGCTCGCCGATCGCGAGGGGAATCGGAAGAGCCTCCTCATGTATCGCGGCGCCGACGCCGCTCTCCGCGCACAGCGTGCGCAGATCCTTCCCGAGCCCGTCAGAAATATCGATCATCGCCGTGACACGCGCGGGCTCGGCGTCGAGAAGGGACGCATCGAGCGGAACGGCGAGAGGAACGAGGTGGCGCCGAACGCATCGCGCGGCGTCATGCGGCAGGGGAAACCGCCCGAGAGCGCCGGCAAGGCGCTCCAGCTCCGCGGGGGACGACGCGATCGTAATGAGCGGAAGCGCGCTCTCGAGATCGCGGGCCGGCTCTTCGATGGAACGCGTCAGAACGCTCAGGCCCGCGCGAGAGAGACCGATCTCGCCGAAGAGAACGATCGCGTCCCCCTCCCGCGCCCCCGATCTGAGAATCGCCCGGCCGGGCCGGACCTCTCCGACGATCGCGACGTTGAAGCAGAACCCGCCGGGGCTCGACACCGTATCCCCCCCGACGAGCTTGACGCCGTACTGCGCGCACGCCCGCCTGAGCCCGTCTATTATGCCCTCGATGTCAGTTGACGCGCACCCCGGCAGCCCCGCCGTGAATACGATCGATCCCGGCGAGCCTCCCATGGCGAATATATCGGAAACGTTGGACGTGACGAGTTTCTGGACGGCCTGGCTCAGCGTGCAGAAGCGCCGGTCGAAATGGACTCCCTCGACGGCGGCGTCCGCGGCGAAAAGCATCTCCCCGTGCGGGGAGGGAAGCACCGCCGCGTCGTCCCCGATGCCGCAGTCGGGAAACGCAGCGCGAAGGCGATCGATGACTTCGAGCTCTTTCATAGGTACGCGGGGCCGCCGCTTGATTCGATTCCTTCGCGCGCGAGCCCGGGGCTCACTCCAGCTCCTTGAGGGCGGCGGGAAGCGCCCGCATACAATCCCCCGCGATCATCCCCCGCTCGCCCGTATCGTACGCGGCGATCTCCGCCGCGCGGGCGTGGAGGTAGACGCCGAGCCGGACCGCGCGCGCGGCGCCGACGCCCTGCGCGAGAAAGCCCGCGATGGCGCCGCTCAGAACGTCCCCGCTCCCCGCGGTCGCCTGCCCCGGATGGCCGTGGACGCAGACGCCGGCGCTTCCGTCCGGATTGACGATCACGGTCGGAGATCCCTTGTGGACGACCGTGACCCCCGTGTCCCGCACGAGCTCGCGAAGCCACTCGATGCGCGGCACGGGGAGCTCGGGAGCGCTCTCCCCCGCGAGCCTCTTGAGCTCGCCCGAATGCGGAGTGACGACGATTTCCTTTATCTTCGAGGCGCGGACGACGTCGGCGAAACGCCCCTCGAGCGCGTTGATGCCGTCTGCGTCGATGAGGAGAGGTTTCGGACAGCGTTCGAGGATCGAGCGGACCAGCTTCGCCGTATCCGCCTCGGTTGTGAGGCCCGGCCCGACGGCGAGAGCGTCGTAGCGAACCTCCTCGAGCAGCTTCTGCGCGCCGCTCTGCGAAAGGGCGCCCGCGGCCGTTTCCGGAAGAGCGATGAAAATCACTTCCGGCGCGGCCCCCTGGACGACGGTGCGGATCGATTCCGGCCCCGCGCAATACACGACGCCGCATCCGGTTCTGAGCGCCGAGAGCGCGGTGAGAAGCGCCGCTCCCGAGTAGCGGCGGCTGCCCGCGACGACGAGGAGCGAGCCGCACGCGAACTTGTGCGCCGTCGGCTCCCGCAGGGGAAGATCCTCGATCGCGCGCTCGAGATCGAGCGCCTCGCACCGGATATTCTGCTCGTCCATTACCTCGCTTGGGATCCCGATGTCGCCGACGACGAGCTCCCCCGCGCATCCCTTGCCCGGATAGAAGAAGCAGCCGATCTTGGGGAGCCCCATCGTGACCGTCGCGTCGGCGACGACTGCGGAGCCCATGATCTCTCCCGTATCGGCGTTGACCCCGGACGGTATGTCCACCGAGAGGATCGGGAGATCGCTCTCGTTGATCATGTCGATCGCCGCGGCGTACTCCTCCCCCACCGCTTTGTTGAGCCCCGTCCCGAGGAGCGCGTCGACGATGAGATCGGAATCCTCGAGCGCCTTGCGCGCCGGCTCCTGCCAGCCGGAGTTGCAGAGAAATACCTCGACGACCTTCGCGTCGCCGCGGAGCGAGGCGAGCCGCGCGTGATTCTTGGCCGCGTCAGGCGAAAACTCCTCGGGCGGATGTAGATAATGGAGGATCACCTTCGCTCCTCTCTCCGCGAGGAGCCGCGCGACGACGAGCCCGTCTCCGGCGTTGTTCCCGCGCCCGAGGAATATCGACGCGGCGAGGGACTCGAGCGACGGGAACGTCGATTCGATCTGCTCGAAAACGCGCTGTCCCGCCCGCTCCATGAGGGCCACGCCGGTGACGAAACGGCTGATCGTCGCCTCGTCGATCCGGCGCATCTCCGCTCCGGTCACGATCTTCATGCGAACGTTCCTTTCATCGCTTCTCGCCCTTGTTGAGATCGTCGACGATCTTCACGAGCGCGTACGCGTCCGATATCTCGTAATCGGCGCCCGATTCCTTCGTTCCGAACGTGTCTCCGTATCGCGCGAAGACGGTCCTGATGCCGACCTCCGCCGCGCCGACGATGTCGCGCTCGGGCCAGTCGCCGACCATGAGCGCCTCGTCGGCCCCTATCCCCGTCTTGTCGAGAACCATCCGGAACGGCGCCGGGCTCGGCTTGTATTCTCCCGTGTCCTCGTAGGTGATCACCATGTCGAACATGTGATGGAGCTGGAGATAGCAGAGCCGGAGCCACGCCTCCTGGCGCGGAGCGTCCGATATGACGGCGAGCTTGAGCCCCCTTCCGAGGAGCTGGATAAGCGTCACCCGCACGTGCGGGTAGAGAACGAGCGCCGCCTCGCGCGCGTGCCGGTAGCCGACGATTCCGGCGGCGAGAATCTTGTAATCGACCTCGCCGATGAGATTCACGAGGAGCTTGTTGAAAACCCTCTGGTGCTCGATGCCCTCTTCCTGGTAGATCTTCAGTATCTCTTCGCGAATCCGGTCCGGAGGGACGAGGAGCCCCGCGTCGATCATCGCCTGAATCGCGGCCTCGATCGAGACCTCCTTCATGCGGACGAAATCGGTGAGCGTGTTGTCGAGATCGAAGATGACGAGCTTGATCATGAAACGCCTTTCTCCTTGTCCGCGGCGCGCGGCGCCGATATACTGAAGCGATGCAGGATCAGAGCGACGATAATCGCGGAGCTCCCGAGCCCGAGGAGCCCGGATCGCCCCCGGGCGGCGCCCCCGTCGACCCATCCGGCTTCGCGCCCGGGATATTCGACAGGATCAACAACTATTTCCTGCTCGTGTACGCGTTCGCTTGTCTCCTCATGTACTATTCCCTCGCGGGGATCTTCTACTTCAACAAGATGATTGCTCTCTCCCTCGCGCTGCCGGGGATCTTCTCGATTCTCATCCCCTTGTATTTTCTCTCGCGAAGCTCGATGCTCGGCTTCGCACGGGAATTCTCGTTCGCCCGTCCCGATTTCAAAACGTCGGGGCTCGTCGTCGTCATCGCGATCGCGGCGATCCTCCCCGTCGAGGCGTTCTCGAGCGTTTTCGAGCGAATGTGGGGCCCGGACGCCGATTATACCAGCTTCATCCTCTCAATCAAGCCCAAAGGGCCGGCGTCGTTCGCCTTCGTCGCGATCGGCATCGTGCTCGTCGCGGCGATCACGGAGGAGCTCCTCTTCCGCGGCTTCATCCAGAGGATCTTCCAGCGCAACATGAGCGGGCCGCTCGCCGTCGTTCTCGCCGGCATTCTTTTCTCCCTTGCCCATTTCAATCCTCCCATGATCCCGGGAACCGCCGCCCTCGGCATTCTCTTCGGCTACTTCTTCTACCGGACGGGCAGCCTCTGGTATCCGATCGCCGGGCACGCGATCTACAACCTCACGATGCTCGTCAGGCTCAACGAAGCCACGGAGGAGGAGATCGTCGCGGCGAGGATCGTCCCGCCCGACGCGAGATGGACGTTCCTCTCGCTCGCCGTGTTCGTGGCGGCGCTCTGGCTCCTGCACCGCCTTCACCGGCGAAACGGGCAATAAAAAAGGGGCCCGGCGGCCCCTTTTTTTCGAAACTATCGCGATAGCTCTACTTGCTCGAGAACGAGAGCTCTTTCCCGATGCTGATTTCCCCGTTGTCGATTCGGATATTGAACCCGCACTCCGGATTATTGCATACCCACGCCTTGTAGCGGATGGGCGCGCCGTCTCTCCCGTAATCCGACATGGGAAGAAGAATCCCTTTGTTGCACTTCAGGCAGCCTGTAAAATGTTCCGTCATATTCCCCCGCGGTTCCTCCCCTGCGAACCGGCTGTCTCACCTCCATCTCCACAGAAATCCCGACCTGACCATTGTTCACGCGTTTTGAAGCTTCCACATACTCTGCGTTCTCTGATATGCTGTCAAGCGAAAAAGGAGTATGGCCGTGGGGCGGAAAAGCCGTTCGTTTCTCCTCGACCGCATGCTCGGCAAGCTGTGCGTCAAGCTGCGGATGCTCGGCGTTGATGCGAAGCTCAATCCCGAAGGGGAGACGGGGCGCTTTCTCGTCAACGCGATGAAGGAAGGGAGAGAGGCCGTTACGCGCTCGCGCCATCCGGGGGACCGCCCGGGGCCGAGGCCCGTGATCCTCGCCTCCCCCGATACGGCCGGACAGATCGTCGAGCTCTTCGCCGCGATCGGCGAAGCTCCCCGCTTCGAACCGTTCACCCGGTGCCTGGAGTGCAACGTGCTTCTCGTCGAGGCGCCGGAGGAGACCGTGAAGGGGCGCATCCCGCCGAACGTCGAGAAGAACTTCCATCGCTTTCACGCCTGCCCCGCGTGCGGACGGGTCTACTGGGAGGGAAGCCATTTCCAGGCGATGAAGGACGAGGTTAAAAGGTTCGAGGTAAAACTCGGGAGGAATGGATGGAACGAGAACACTGGGGAACCAAGATCGGATTGATTCTGGCGCTCGCGGGAAACGCCGTCGGCCTCGGGAACTTTCTGCGATTTCCCGTGCAGGCGGCAAGCAACGGCGGCGGCGCCTTCATGATTCCCTACTTCATCGCTCTCATTCTCGTCGGGATCCCGCTCATGTGGACCGAGCTCGCGATGGGACGCTTCGGTGGAAACCAGGGGCACGGCACGATGCCGGGGATCTTCCAGCTCCTCTGGCGCCATCCCGCAGCGAAATATTTCGGCGTCATCGGCCTTCTTCTGCCAATAACGATCTTCATCTACTACGTGGTCGTCGAGTCGTGGACCCTCGGATTCTCCTTTTTCTCCCTCATCGGAAAATACAACGGCGCAACGACGCAGGAAGCGATGGGGGGATTCCTGCAGGGGTTCCAGGGGATCGCGCATAACAGCTACTTCAACGGAATCTACTGGGCGTATTTCTTCTTCATCGCGACGGCGGCGATCAACTACCTCGTGCTGCGGCGCGGCATCCGGGGCGGCATCGAGAAGCTCGCCAACATCGGCATGCCGCTCCTCATCGTCATGGCGATCGTCCTCGTCGTGCGGGTCCTCACTCTCGGCACGCCCGACCCGACGAAGCCGGACCAGAGCGTTCTGAACGGCCTCGGCTTCATCTGGAATCCCGATCTCGGAGAGCTGAGAAATCCGAAAGTCTGGCTCGCGGCGGCGGGGCAGATATTCTTCACCCTGAGCGTCGGCTTCGGCGCCATCCAGGCGTACGCGAGCTATCTCAAGAAGAACGACGACGTGGCGCTCTCAGGGATAGCCACGGTGAGCACGAACGAGTTCTGCGAGGTCATCTGCGGCGGAACGATCGCGATTCCGATCGCGTGCGCGTTCTTCGGCGTCGCGGCGACGCAGGCGATCGCGCACGGAGGCTCGTTCGACCTCGCGTTCCAGTCGATGCCGATCGTCTTTCAGCATCTCCCCCTGGGGAATATCTTCGGATTCATGTGGTTCTTCCTCCTCTTCATCGCCGGCGTCACCTCCTCCGTCGCGCTGACGCTGCCCGCCGTCACGTTCTTCATGGACGAGCTGGGGTGGACGAGGAAAAAGGCGGTCAACGTGATTTCGATCTTCACGTTTGCCGCGTCCAATCTCGTCATCTTCTTCCTCGTTCACGGATTCATGGACGAGCTCGATTTCTGGGCGGGGACGTTCGGCGTCGTGCTGCTCGCCCTCATCGAGATCGTCGTCTTCTTCTGGGTATTCGGAAAGGAAAAGGCGTGGGAGGAGATCACGAGAGGCGCCGAGATGAAGGTGCCGGCCGTTTTTAAATTCATCATGAAGTACGTCACGCCGATCTTCCTCGTCGCCATCCTCGCCTTCTGGGCGAAGTCCGACATGATCAAGGTGCTGAGAATGGAAGCGGTTTCGCCCGGGGATCGTCCCTACGTATGGGGAGCACGGGCTCTCATGCTCGCGATCGTCGCGGGCTTCGCGATCCTCGTCGCGATCGCGTCGCGGAGGGGCGGCTTCTCGAAGGAAAGGAACGTCGCATGACGACCGGCGGCTACATCTTTCTCGCCATCGGATGGGGGATCGTGCTCAGCCTCGTGACGTTCGCGTTGACGAGGCTGCTCCGGCGGAAGAAGGGATAACGGCTCCGTCGAAGCGCGAACGCGCGAACGATAGCCCGGCCTCGCCTCCCTATGCGATACCGAGCTTCGCGCCCCGGCGGACGACGAGCCCGTCGCGCACGAGTCCCGGCACGATCGCGCGGACCCGCGCGACGCGCAGCCCCGTCGATTTCGCGAGCTCTTTTTCGTTCATCCGACGCTCCGCGAGCGCTTTGACGACCCGACCCCGCGCCTGCCTGTCCGATCCCTCGAACCTCGCCTGTCTCGCGTGATGCGCGCTTCTTCGGGAAGGATTCTCGCGGCTCTTCTTGAGCATGACGCCGTAATCCATGAGGGCATAGAACCATCGGCGCGGGTTCTTCGCGTCGAGCGTACGCTCGACGAGCGGGAGGATCTCCGCGTCGGCGACCTTCTTCCTTCGGGGGAAGAACCGATGAATGTAAACGGCGCGGACGTTCGTCTCGATGAACGCCCGCGGCTCGTTGAAAGCGAAGTTCAGTATCTCGGCCGCGGTCGCCGGGCCGATTCCCGGCAGGGCCCGAAGTACGTCGAAGTCGCGCGGCAGCCGCCCGTCGAATCGCGAAACGACGGCGCGCGCCGCCTCGCGGAGATGGAGCGCCCGCCGGTTGTACCCGAGCCCGCTCCACGCCCTGACGACGTCGCGGAGCGGCGCGCGGGCGAGCGATGCGAAATCGGGAAAGCGCTCGACGAAGGGCTCGTACTTTCCGGCGACGCGCGCGACCTGCGTCTGCTGGAGCATGAGCTCGGAAACGAGGATGCGGTACGGATCCTTCGTCTTCCGCCACGGCAGGTCTCGCCTGCCGTGGGCGCGGTAGTACGAGAGAATCGTCGCCTGGAATTCTTCGATCTGCCGGCGGGAGAGCGTCTTCATTTGCTTTTCAGCCGCTCCCGCACCGCGTCGCTCTCGAGCTCGCGTAGCGCGTCCGCGGCGATCCATCGGGCCGATCTCGAATCGATCTTTCGTATACGTTTCGCCGCGGCGATCGCGTCTCGGTTCAGCGCACGATTTCGTTTGCCGATCTGGCGCAGCGCCCAGTTGACCGCCTTCTTCACAAAGTTGCGCTCGTCCGCAGCCTCGCGTTCGATCAACGGAAGGAATTTCCTGAAGCGTTCATCGAGAGCCTTCTTGTCGTGCACGGCGAGCGCCGCCATGAGAACGAACCCCGCGCGTTTCACGAACTCTTCGGGGCGCGCGCTCCACGCGACAGCCTTCTCGTGAGCGAAAGGCGTCCGGTCGAAGAGATTGCTGCACACGCCGTCGCACACGTCCCACGAGTCGAAATCCTTTACCCATCGCTCGAGCTGGGCCGCGGTGACCCTGGCGGGATCGTCCACGAGCCCCGCGAGGACCCGCGCCTCGTGGATCCCCGACGCCCAGAGCTCCCGGGCGAGCGCGTGATCGCGGCCGATCCGTTTCGCCATCGCGCGGAGGCGCGGGATCGAGACGCCGAGCGTATTCTCGGGATTGATGCCGTAGCGCGCCATGCCGGCGACGTTCGCGGAATCGGCGAGCGATTCGAGCTCCGCGACGATCTCGCGAAAGCGTTCCCCTCTCCGTTCCTTCGAACGGGTCATCTCGCCGCCTCCTCCGCGGTCCGATCGTTCCCGGCTCCGCGGTCCCGTCAATCGTTCAGGTAATACTCGACCGTCGTCACGACCCGCACGTTCTTGCGGTCCGGGGAGTTCATGTCGCGGTCGGTGATCGTGAAGAGCCCCTGCGAGGCGCTCCGGATCTTCCCGACCTTGCTCCCCGAGTCCTTCGCGAACTGCTCCGCCGCCTTGCGCGCGTTCTTCGTCGCTTCCTCGATCATCGCCGGCTTGATCTCGTTGAGTCCGGTGAAGAGGAACTCGGTCGTTCGCCCGTAGTTCTCGCCGACGAGAACGACCCCTTTTCCGATGAGATCCCCGGCCTTCTCGATCGCCTCCTTGACGACCGTGATCTTGTTCGTACGAAGCGTGAGGGTGGCCTGGGCGATGTAGCGGAACTTCGGAGCCGTCCCCTGTCCGTACACCACTTCGGACTGCGTGTCCCTGATCCGCGGCGCCGACTGCGAGATCTCGGCCCCGTCGAAGCCGGCGGCTTCCAGGTACCGGCGGATCGCGAGGCGCTTCGTCTCGACCTGGGTCTGGAGATCGTTCAGGTCGTTGCTCATCGACTCGAAGGTGAGCGGCCAGACGACGAGGTCGGCGCCGACCTCGCGCTCGGCGAGCCCCTTGACCGAGACCGAACGCGCGGACGAGCGCGCCTCGAAGAGCGCGTGACTCATGCTGAGCCCCGCGACGCAGACGCCGACGCCGATCGCGATGCCGCTCACCGCGGAGCTCCAGAACTGGCTTCGTTCCATACGTGCCTCCTTTTTCCCGCGGCGCGGACCGAGGGGGCGCGCCGATTAACGAACGTCTCTCACCTGCCGATGAATCTTCTCAGATAGTCTTTCGCCTCGCTCACCCG
>JBFYZM010000327.1:0-2881 GCA_041309505.1 Candidatus Krumholzibacteriota bacterium | reverse complement strand
CGAACTTCGGGAGCTCGGCGCGCCAGCCCTTCTGCGCATGCGTCTCGACGAGCATCTTCACGCGCTGGGCGATCGTGACCGCGCTGTCGCTCAAAGACACGCGGAAGCTCACCGGCCCGCTTTCGAAGCTGCGGGCGAACTTGAACTCGACCTCCTTCTCGCGCTTCTTGCACGAGAACGGGCAAAGGACAAGCCCCGCAAGCCCGAGCAGAGCGGCCGCGCGCCAGAAATTTCTATTTATCGATAGCCATCTCACGTTCAATCAGTCTTATTTCCCGCCAAGCTTGGACGTGTGAATGACGACGTTGTAGCGATCCTTGAGCTCGCCGAGGAGCTTCTGCTGGATCTCCATTTCCTTCTGCATCCGCACCGCGCCGTAGACGTCGTTCTTAACCTGTTCGAACGCCTGCTCCTTCCCATCCTTCTTGAACTCGTCCTTGTGCGCGTCGTAGTAAGCCTTGACGTCCTCGGGCTTGATCGCGATCTGATTCGCAAACTCGCGGTCGAGGAGCTTCTGCGCGAGAATCTTCCGCTCGAGGTTGCGGGTGAGCGCCTGAAAGCCCGGATCGTCCTGGAGCTTCTCCTCGCGGGCGCGGCGATAGAGCATCTCCTCCGCGATAAAGCGCTGGAGCCACTTGTCGCGCTCCCCCTGCTTGAGCACCTCATCGAGAAGTCTCTGCTTCTGAGCGCGCTTCTCGTCGGGCGTGAGGCTTCCCGCGAGCTGCGAAAGCTGCATGTCGATTTCCGCTTCGATCATCATATCGAGATCGGCGCGCGTGATCTTCCATGTGCCGACCTCGGCGAGGACGTCCTTACCGCCGGTTGAATCGCTCTTCGCCATGGCCGTGCGGGATTCGAGCTCGTAGTTCAGGGCGGCGAACTTGCCGAGCGCTTCGAGGCATTCGGCCGTCCGCTTGGAAATCTCGGGCTCGAGCTCGTCTATCTTCGCCAGCGCCTCCGAGCGGTAATACGCTTCGAGCGCGCGCTCGCTGTCGCCGCCCTCCTGGTAGAGCTTCCCGATCCTGAACCAGATGCGCGCCGCATCCTCGCCGCCGGGCTTGACCGATTCGAGATATTCGGTCCACGCGCGCGCCGCGGCGCCCGAGAGCTTCTGATCCTCGAGCTTGAGGGCGAGCTCTTCGAGCTTCTTCCCGGTGAGGCCGCTCGCCCCTTTCGAATCCATCTTGGTCTCTCGATTCGCCAAGAAGGTGACCGAGGCCGCAAGTATTATAGCCACGGCCGCTACGAGGAATAGCTTAACCGAACGATTCGGCCGTCCCTCCTCGCCGTCCCTCGGCGGCAGCGTGAACATTGGATTGCGATTCATGCATTCCTCCGTGTGAATACGTCAGGCCGGCTTCTTCCGTTTCCTCGGCTTCCGCGCGACCGAATAGTCCACCCTGCCCTCGCGCGCGACGAGCACATTGAGCTCCTGCTGCACCCGCTCGGCCAGGAATATCTTCAGGAGCGACTGGTACGGCACGTCGCGGGCGTTGGCGAGTGCTTTCAGCTCCGCAATCAACAAGTCCGGCAATCGGAGGGAGATCGTCGTTAAAGAGGGTTTAAGATTGGGCAAGGTCAACCATCTTCCCTTTGACCAATCGATATAATCGACCGAATCATGGGTCGCCCAGAATCCCCGCTCCTCCTCCTCCGACTTGAACTTCGGCATCTTCTTCAGTTTCATCGTGAGAACGCCTTCCTCTCGCGCCGACTCATATCGCGGGCGGCAATGATTCGAATCAAATCCATATTCAATTCAATAGTGAGTTTGAGAAACCTGCCGGCGTCAGTTCGGCCCAGCACCAAGAAGCGTCTCTTCGCATCCGGAAATTCCTCGCCTGTCTCGGCAAAAATGGAACGATTGAAGAAGACCTGCTCACACTCCCCCGGAGACACCGCTCTCAACCATCCTGCGGGATGCAGATTCGCTTCATCCCATTGGAATCCGCTGCACCGGGTTATGAGCACGGACATATCCATGATTTTCACATTGCCTTTGAGTACTGCGTCACTTCAGATGCGATGCTTTTTCCGGCACGGTCGGATGCCACATCGAGCTCGTAGTCCATCTGCAGACCGAGCCAGAATTGGGGCGACATATTAAAAAACCTCGCCAGACGCAATGCCGTATCGGCCGTTACAGCCCTCTTCCCGAGCACAATCTCATTGACCCTCCGGGGTGGAACGCCGAGCCGCCTGGCGAGCTCATTCTGGCTCATATTCAGCGGCTTGAGAAATTCTTCGAGCAAGATCTCCCCAGGATGAACGGGCTCCAGCATTTTCTTCTTCATTTCTCGTCCCCCCTAATGGTAGTCAACAATCTCGACGTTATGAGCTTCTCCCCGGTCCCAGGTGAAACAGATGCGCCATTGATCGTTTATGCGAATGCTGTACTGTCCCTCTCTGCCGCCTCTCAGCTCTTCCAAGTGATTGGCCGGCGGGACCCGGAGATCGTTTATGGATTGAGCGCGATGCAACATCCTGAGCTTCCTTAGCGCGGATCGTTGTATCTGTTCAGGAAGCTTCCTGGATCGCTCCCTGCGGAAGATCCTCTCCGTCTCTCGCGACCGGAATGAACGAATCATATGATACACCAATTATAACGCATAACGGTATACGGTCAAGCATTTCTTTGCATCTGAAATATGTATATTGCAAAAGTACACATTTGTCAAGCCCCCGGCGACCGAAAAAACCGGAAAAATCAGTACCTCCGCTCCCGGGCCCTGAAGAACTGCACGAGCCTCGGCACGTAGTCGCGGTCGGTCGCGACCTCGATCCGGTCGACGCCCATCGAGGCGAAGAGCTCGCGGAACCGCTCGGAGCGCTCGCGCCCGAGGCGCTCGTAGCGCTTCCGCACCGCCGCGCTCGACGTGTC
>JBFYZM010000326.1:0-3850 GCA_041309505.1 Candidatus Krumholzibacteriota bacterium | reverse complement strand
ATCTCGACGTTCAGCGTCAACTTGAGCTTCTGCAGGAACTCCTTGTCGACCACGTGCTTCGTCGCCCACAGCTCCTTGAAGGCCGCGTACCGCTCTCCGAGCTTGCCCCGCATGACGGCGCCCTGAAACTGCTCGGACGATATGAACTTGTAATCCGTGCGTTCGCTCAGGAGCTCGACGAGAATGCTGTTCATGAGGCGCTCGGACTGCCGCTGCGGATCCTCCCCCTCGACGACTGAGCTGATGAAGGGGGCGACGAGAATCCCGCTCACGGCGTTCGGATCGAACGCCGGATCGACGGTGACCGTCGATGGATGCGGAGGCTTGCAGCCCGCGAGCAGAACAAGCATAACCGCCGATAAAACAAAGAGTTTCTTCATACCGCCATTCCTTGGTAAACGCCCGAGGAACCTCGCATAACCATAGGGGGCATGTGAAGATATAACCATGCGACCCCCGCGTTGTCAATATTGAAAGGGATAGAGAAACTCCCCGATCGCGGGATCGTAGGCCCGCGCGATCGGGGAGTCCGTTGTCAAGCCGGCGGTCCCGAGGCGGCCCCGGGCCGATTCCGGCGACTTACCAGACGTTGAGCGAGATGTCGGTCGAGGGATCCACCTCGGTCCAGGCGACCTTTTCGACCTGGCCCGTCGTCGGGAAGGCCGGCGGCGGGTTGTCCATGAGCCGTGAATCGTACGAGTAGGCTTTCTCGTATCCGGTCACGATCTGGCCTGTCGAGCTGTTGAACGTGCCGACCGCGCCCCTCTGCTTCTGGATGATGCCTCCGTAGACGATGAGCTTGCCTCTCGGGGAACCCGAGTTGTAGTTCTGGACCGTCCACGAGGTGTTGAGCGCCATGATCGCCGCCATGACCGTCTCGTCGGCCGTGTCGAGATTGGCGGTCGAGTTCCACATTATGACGTTCTGGTCGGATACGAGGCCGAGGAGATCGGTCGACGTCGGATCGATTCTCGGATCGGTATTGAAGATGAGGTTATCCATGATCCTGATGTCCCCGTTGGACCCGATGGTTACCTGTCCCTTGACCTTCCCTTCCACCTGCGTAAGCCCCTGCACGTAGATGACGCCGTTCGTGGGATACGCCATCGTATTGTAGGCGCCGCCGTTGATCGACACCGAGAGAGAGCGGTTCCCGCCGGCGTCCACGAGGAACTTGATATAGACCGGATTGCCGGTGAGCTTCAGGCCCCCCGATTCGTTCGCCTTGGCGAGAATCATCGACGTGTTCGTCGGCAGCGGTATGCGCGACGCGTTGAGCGTGAGTCCGCCTTCAAACAGCGGGTTGTCGCTCGGCGGCCCGCCGTTGTAGTAATCGATCGTCGCCGCGTTGCTGGAGGCCTCTTCATGGAACTTCGGGCTTCCGTAGATGTGCATCTGGTCGTTCGTATGCAGAGGCCCGAAGAATTCGTCCTTCGTGACGAACCAGATCGTCGATCCTCCCACCGGATCCTTCTCGAGATCCGAGAAGTACGCGTATCTGGCGAAGTTCTGCTGCCCCACCTTGACCTGGAGGCATTTCGTCATTCCGCTCCCGTTGAGGGTCGCCCGCACCGTCACCGCGACGAACCGCGTCGGATTGCCCGTATTGGAATCGAGCGGATCGAGGTAGGTGGTCACCGATCCCGCGCCATAAAGCTCCACGTCGTCGAGGAGCAGATACGGCTCGTTCTTCAGAGTGCCGGTGCCGCGGAACGGGGTCGCGAGCTGCGCCAGATAGTTGATGCTCTTCTCCGCTCCCGCCTCGGCGAGATAGAATGCCCGCTTGTCGAGCATCTCGTTCGTGGCGATCTGGGTCTCGTTCACCGAGATCGAGCTCACCCCCATGACGATCGCCGTCAGAGCCATCAGTATCAGAATGACGATGACGAGCGCCGTTCCGTTTTCGTTCGTTCTCATCGTGCGTGCGTGATTCATCGCGTTTCACCTTCCTGTCCCCGATTACGGGGAGACCGGCTTTTCCCTGACGACGAAATCGTCGATATTCCAGCCTGCATACTGCCGCTGTCCGTCCGACTTCAGCCTGAAGCGGACCACGACGTTTTCCTCCTGATCGGCATACTGGGATATATCGATCTCCACGAATACCCAGGCGTTATCCGTGATCGCGGACGAGTTCTGCCAGACCACGTTCCACGGTCCGGATGTGCCGGCGTTGCTCACTTCCACGTATGCCTGATCGTACGCCGGGCCCTCGACGTTGAGCCACCGGTAGAACTGGATCACGACGTTCGAGTGTCCCCAGCAGTCGAGCACCGGCGTCCTGAGGGTATTCTCCACGTTGGCCTTGTACTTCCCGTCCGAGCTTCCCGCCCCGAGATCGTTGCCGTACGCGTTCGTGCCGCCGTGCGCCGCGTTCGGATCGCTGTTGCCGTAGGTCTGGCTCTTGGTATACGGTCTGCCCCTCTGCCAGTCGTTCTCGGTTCGAATCTTGGCGCTGACCCAGCTCTTGTTCGTCTCGAAATCGTCCTCGAAGACGATATACGAGCTCGGATTCTGCGAAATCGAATACACCGGGCCCGTGATATTGGAGTTGACCGACTCCTTTGTGCCGTCGCTCGCCCGCACGACGTAGTAGTAGCCGACTCCGTCAAAAGGCGGAGAGCTGCTGAAGGTCCTGTCGTCGTAGAAGACGTAGCTCAGGGAGCCGGTCGCCGTCTTCGTGCCGACAAGCGTGCTGAATCCTCCCGACGCGCTCGTCTCGCGATAGATCCGGTAGATGATAACGTTGCTCGTGCAGTGACCGTCGTCCGCGGAGCGGTCGAACGTCACGGTGATGCTTCTCCCCGCGTCCAGCGGAGTATCGTCCGCGTTCGTGATGCGAGGCGCGCCCGGCTCGCCGTCCGACATCGTATAACCCTGGTTCGAGGGCGACGATTCCCGGTTGTTCGCCCGGTCCCCCGCGGTGGCGAAGTAGTAGTAGAATTCTCCGATGACCGGCGGCGAAGAGGGATTCGACGTGGGCCCGTCCACGAAGGCATAGGAATCCTTCTTCTCGGCCTCGACCTCTCCCACCGCCTCGGGATCCATTAACTCCCGCATCCGGTACACGGTGTAATGCGAAATTCCGCCTCCCGTGACGTCCTGCGGCGATTTCTCCCACGTGACGCTCACCGCGCCCGTGGCGTCGCAGAGAATGTCGTTCGCCTGCAGGTTCTCCGGAGGCTCGACGAGCGTGTTTCGCAGTGGAATGCCGCTCTCTTCGTTCGAGGGAACCGCGTCATCGATGCTGTGCGTCCAAACGCAATAGGTATAGCTGAGACCTCGCGACAGGCCGTCGTCGAGGATCGAATAGCTCGGCGAACTGCTCGCCGGCACGGTCCTTATCGTCGCATAATTCAGGTCGCTTGCGGATTTTCTCTTCACCTCGTACTCGGTGATCGGATTCGGCCAGCAGGTCTCGGAGGGGGATTTCTTCCACGTGACGGTCAGGGCCGTGCCCTCGTCGTCGGGGAAATCGATGACCTGCGTTATCTGGCACGCCGAAATTCCTCCCGAGAAGTAGACCGCTCCGTATTCGTTCGAATCGATCGACGGTATGCTGTCGGTCGAAACGGCCCGGGCGATGTAATAATAATAGCTTCCCGCGGTCGGAGGATTCAGCGCCACGTTGTTCGTGGGATTGTCGAAAAAGGTGTAATAGTTGGAGCCGTCCGCGGTGATCTTGCCGATGTACGCCTTCGAGAGAATGCCTCCACCTTCCGTCGATCCGCGGTACACGTTGTATTTCTGGACGGTGCCGCCGGAGGACAGATCGTCCGGCGACTTGCGGATGACGACCGAAATCTCGTCGATCGCGTCGCAGGGCGTATCGAAGGCGCTCTCGATGACC
>JBFYZM010000325.1:0-3530 GCA_041309505.1 Candidatus Krumholzibacteriota bacterium | reverse complement strand
AGACCTTCCGCGGCTTCTTCTCTTTATTCTCCTCCTCGCGGGCCTCCTGCTCGCCGGCGGCCGGCTCCGGCGCGTCGCTCCCTTCGGCCGCCTTCGCGAATATCGCGCCCGCGCTTTCCGGCCTGTTCTCGGGGTTCTTGTCCATGCACCACAGGATGATTCTCTGAAGCTCCTCGCTGACGACGGGATTGATCTCGCAGGGGGGCGCCGGATTGTCCATCGCGATCTGCCGCAGCACGGAAAGGGTGTTTTCCCCCTTGAACGGCAGCTCTCCCGTCGCCATTTCGTACATGACGACGCCGAGGGAATAGATGTCGCTCATCGGGGTTGCGCCCTCGCCGCGCGCCTGCTCGGGGCTCATATAAGCCGGCGTGCCGAGAACGGAGCCGTCCAGCGTGAGGTTCTGCGTGAGATCGGTGGCTTTGGCGATATCGAAATCCATCAGGATCGCGCCGCCGCCTTCCTTCATGAATATATTCGGGCTCTTGATGTCTCTGTGGATGATGCCGTTCGTATGGGCGTAATCCAGAGCGTCGGCGATGGGGCCGATGACCTCTTCGATCTCCCGTTCGGAAAACGGTCCATGCTTTCCGATACGCTCTTCGAGCGTCTCGCCCCGGAGGAATTCCATCACGATGTAATGGCAGCCTTGCTCGTCTCCGACGTCGAAGACGGGTATGATATTGGGGTGTTTCAGACGCGCGGCGTTCCGGGCGCCGTTGACGAACCGTTTCACGAATTCCGGATCGTGCGCGAATTCCTGATGCAGTACCTTGACGGCGACGTCGTTATGGAGGACCTTGTGCCGGCCCTTGTAGACGACGGCGACGCCGCCGCGGCCGATCTCCTCGACGATTTCGTATTTTTCGAGCTCGATCACGTCATCTCCATTCGCTAACGTGGGGTCGGCGGGGTCAGCCGGCCGTGGTGGAAGCATTGAGCGGCGATCGGCTGATCCAGCTTATAGAACGGTATCGGGCACAGCATGTGCCGCCCCATGAGCTGTTTGTCGGCGGTGGTCTGGTCCGTGTCCCAGCCCAAAGGGGAATTCAGGATGCCGACTCCCGACTGACCGTGTATGGAGCCGCTGATCGCGCTCTGCCATCGCGAACCGCTTGCCCGATTCTCGCACTCGGCCTTGCAATGGGCGATCTCGTGATAGGCGGTGCGGGCCAGCAGGTTGCCCTGAATCTCGATCCAATTGGTGGCGTCGTAAGCCATGCGGGCGTTGCCGAAAGCCTCGGCCACGGCCGGAGCGAGGTCGGTCACTTGCAGGGCGAGGCCTTCCAGATCGCCGGTATTGCCGGTGACAAGGTCTCGCCAGGCGCGAATATTCGCGGAGGGAAATTCCTGGAATCGTCCATCCTCGAGCGCTTTCAGCATCACCAGGCTGGCGCGGCGGTCGATGGAATCGGCCGGACTCGTTTCGGCCTCTTTTCTGGTTATGTAGACGATCGGCTCATGCATGGCTATGGCGAGGCCGGTGAAATTCGGCACTCCCGGAGACGTCGCGGGTATTTCCTGAATCTGCACCGTATACGCCGGATGGGAGGGAATATACTGAACCGCGGCCTGCATCAACGTCTGCAAGGTCTGCCGGAACAGCGTCATCACCTGTGCGCGGGATTGCCGGACATATGTGGCGTTATCGGTGAGTTGATTGGCGGCGCCGCTGGTACCCTCGCGTTCCGGGACCAGCGTCGGTTTCACCGTGAAGAAGTAGACGTTATAGTTCGGCATAGATCGGGACTTCTTCCTCACTGATCCAGATTGGGAAACACGACCTTGAACGCGCCCGGGGGAACGTCTTCCACGCGCGCCTTGCCGTCGCCGTCGAGTTGCCCCCGCTTTTCGGTGCCGTCGGGCAATCTCAGAATGTAATCGGTGTTCGGCACCGGTCGACCGCCGCTGTCGAGCAGCTCCACTTCTATCCAGTCTTTGAACAGCAGCAATCCCGATTCCTGCTTCTTCCCGAACTCGTTCCCCTCCGCCTTTACGGTGAAAAAGTACTCGGGCGGATTGTAGCTCTTTCCGTATTTCTTGAGCTCCTCGTCGGTCGGGATTTCGTCCGTGTCCTCGAAATACTCGTACTTCCAGTCGAATGAGATCTTCTGATCCTTGGTTGTGGTCGCGAGCTCGACGATCTTGTCGTTGACGCCGTCTTTGTCGTATTCGTAGATGGTGAGCGTGACGTCCGTGCCGTCGCGGACGCCCCGCGCGTCGGCCGAGAGCGTGACGACGTCTCCCCGGCGGGCCTCGGTGGCGCTCCACTTCATATTCGCGACGACGATCGGAGGGGCGACCGGGACGGGATCGGCCTTTCCCTTGAGGCCGCACTTGGACATGTCCACCTCGAAGTAGGCCCAGTCCCCCTCTTTGACGTTATCCGGAATCTCCAGCGCGCCGGCGAAGGAGTTGCCGTTCACGACGCCCTTGACCTTGCCGAGCTTTTTTCCATCCTTCGTTTTCCCGGCGACCTCGATCGGGGCGCCGTTTCCGACGAACGCGGTCTTCACCTCGAACGCCGCGGTCAGGCCGATGTACGCCACGCCCGATTTCCAGCCGGCGTAGAGGAGCTCCGATTCGAGCTTCACCTTGTGCGCCGTGTCGGTGGCCTTGGTATAGGTGAGCGCCATATGTTCCGCCGTTCGTTACTCCGCGCCCGCCGGCGCGAAGCTCTCGAGAATCCGATCCATCTCGACGCCGATCGTTTTCAATGTCTTCTTGGAGAAGGCGCCGGAGAATGTGTAGCCCGCTCCGCCGACGAGCAGATAGATGTTTCTCACGAAACGGGCGTCGCTTCCGACCGGGATCCATTTGTACACGCATTCGTACGCCGGTATGCCGCTCGCGAGCTCCTTCGGCTCCTCCTTGAGGATCTCCGCGCCCTGAAGGGTCGCCATGACCGCATCGATCCGCGGGCGCGCGAACTCTTCCGCGGAAGCGGCGTCGGTGGAACGATCGATCACGAGCGTGATCCTGTGTTGCACGCCGCTATCGTCCGGCCCTTTATAGGTATAAATGGTTTCGTCTTCCCAACCGCCGGGAAGCTCCAGCGTGAATCGCGTCTTTGGTTGAGCCATGGCGACCTTTCTCCCGCGCTATTCTATCACGACGATCGATTTTGCGGATACGACCAGAACGCGGCCCGCCGGATCGAGCACCGGCTGCGTCAGGAAGCTCTCGCCGTCCTTGTCTTCGTACGTCCAGACGGCGCGGCCGCTCTCGTCGAGGCATACGACCCGCGCGCCGTCGGTCACGACGAGCCGGAAGTCCCGGAACGCCGACGCCCGCGCGTCGGGCGAAGAGACCGGATACACCCACAGGCGCTTTCCTTTCTGAAACGCGGTGACATTTCCGGAGGCGACCATATAGACGACGCCGTCGGCGTCGACGACGGGCGGTTGAAGCAGCTCGGATGTCGCTGCGGGGACTTCCCACTTCGTTTCGCCTTTGAGCGTGCAGACGCGCAGCAGCGTTTTGGCTGCGGCCGTGCCGACCATATACAGGAGCCCGTCCGGGCCGATGCT
>JBFYZM010000324.1:0-11246 GCA_041309505.1 Candidatus Krumholzibacteriota bacterium | reverse complement strand
ACCAATCCACGGGATTGTATCGATGTTGAAGCAGGTAGGGAGACTTCTCGCCGGCAAGATGATTGACGGGCGGATTCGTTTTCATCGAGAATCCTCGGCGCTGCTGCCGCGATCGGAACGCTCGGCGCGCACCCGGCGTCGCATCGACTAATACGGCAGTTCCGTCTTCAACGTGTCCTTGCTCTCGATCCTGAACTGATCGGGTCTCGCGCGGATCACCTCGCGGTACCACGCTTCGGGATAACCGACTTCCTGCGGCCGGCCGTTCTCGTCCTGGACATACCCGTCGTTGTATTTCCTGATGAGCGATTCGCCGAGCTGCCGGTAGCGTTTCACGGCCGTCTCCGCATGGCTCGTCGAATAGTCGGTGAGATACGCGGAGAGCAGCGCGGGATTATTCTTGTGGAGATCGACCGCCGTCTTTTCGATAACCGGCTGCAGCGCGTCGAAGCCCGCCTCGAGCTCCCCCTGAACCTTCTGTATGTCGTCCTTCATGTAGGAATACTTGAGGTTCGCGAAGTTCGCGACGAAGTTGTACACCCACCAGGCGGAATTCCAGGAGAACTCCCCGAGCCTTCCCTGGCTGTAGGAATCGGGCGCCGCCGTGATCCCGCAGTACAGAGGAACGTAGCAATTGAAGTAGGTGTCGTCGAGGCCGTACCAAAGGACCCCGCCGATCGGATCGGGGAGCCATGAGCGTGACTGCGAGACGAACGAGAATCCCGTCTGCTGGGTCGATATGGGCCGCTCCCAGGTGTAATCTGCCTCGTCGGTTTTCCAGGTCATCGGACGCCAGCGGTTCGGGCTGCCGAACGGGCCCGCGTCGATCCCCTTCGTCATGTCGTACGCCGTGCCCTCGTAGTGGTCGCGCATGAGCCCATAAACGTCCGCCTTGGTGAGCTTGCGATCGGGCTTGATCCAGAGAGGATACCGGGCGGCGCCCTCGACGCCCCGGTGGTAATCGACCGGCCACTCCCGCGAAGGCGCCGCGCGGCGAAAGATGCTCCACACCCTCGTTTCCGTGTAGCGCAGCTTCTGCATGTCCGCCGGGCAGTAGGCCTCGCAGAAACTGAACGGCTTGCCGGACGCGGGGTCGTAGTATCCCTTTTCGATCGCGAAATCGACGACTCTCGCGGAGTAGAGGCAGTTCTTCTTGTCGTTGAGGGGGAACTCCCCGATGCGCGATTTGTTGGCATGCGCGCAGATGTAGCCGTCCGGCACGCGCAGGGCAACCCAGTTCGCGCCCTTGCCGCCCGGGCCGGGACCTATGATTTCCATGAGCCATGCTTCGTTCGGGTCGCCGATCGAGATCGATTCTCCCTCGCTCGAGTAACCGTACTCTTCCACGAGAGCGGCGATCACCTCGACAGCCTCGCGGGCTGTCTTCGCCCTCTGGAGCGCGAGCCTCATGAGCCACCAGTAATGCAGCAGGCCGTCAGGATTGATGAGCTCCTCCCGCCCCGTGAACGTGGTCTCGCCTATCACGAGCTGGTGCTCGTTCATGAGATCGACGACCGCGTAGGTGTGCGGCGCCTGCTTGATTCTTCCCCTGACCTTCCCGCTCCAGTCCTTGAGCTCTATCCATTCGTCGGGGCCGTGGTCGGCCACCGGCTCCAGGCTCAGGCGCGGATGGAACTCCCCGTCGCAGGTGTAGGTGATCATGACGGAGCCGTCGGCGGAGGCTCCCTTCGTCACGATGAGATTGGTGCAGGACTCGGCGGGCGCGGAAATTCCCGCGAGGGCGAGAACCAACGCGCCGACGATCGACAAAACGCTCTTCATCGTCTTCTCCTTCGGTAATGGAACGCCCGGCGCCCATGCCTGCCGCAGCGAGCCGAAACGGCGCCGGGGAGTGGACATGCCACTCCCCGGAGTGTACAGAAGGGGATCGATTGTGTCAAATGCGCGCGGCGGTCGCGCGGGAGACCGCTACCTCAAGAGCACGATCTTCTTCGTCTCCGACACGCTCCCTGTTTTCAGCGTGCAGAAATAGATGCCCGAAGCTGCCGTTGCCCCTCCCGCCGTCCTTCCGTTCCAGAATGCCTCGTGCCTTCCCGCCTCGAGCTCCCGATCGACGAGCACGGCCACCCTCCGCCCCGAAACGTCGTATATCGCGAGCTCCGCGCGCGCCTTCGCGTCGAGGTCGAAGGCGATTCTCGTTATCGGATTGAACGGGTTCGGATAGATCGAGCGAATACAGCTCGCCTCCGGCACGGCGCTCTCCGGTTCCGCGACGTCCGTCGGAACGGCAAAGCCATAGCAGCCCGTTCTCGCGCGGTCGTGCCTGAACATCGGCCACCAGAGGTCATCGAGAGCGTAGCCGCTCGAGGAGCACAACTCGAAGCAGCGGACCGAATCGCCGCCCGCGACCACGAGCTCCAACCAGGCGTCGTTGTCCAGATTCCCGACGGCGGCCGAGCCGATGATCGGACCGCCGGCATCGATCGGAAATCCGTACGCGGTCCTGGTCAGAGAGGTCATTGCATAGACATAATGATCGGGGATTCCCTGCACGATCTTGCAGCTCGATCCGAGGATAATCGCCGAGGGAACCGGCCCCATATTGGAGAACCAGTCTCCCGGGATTTTCGGCCACCCCGTCATGATGCTCCCCGACCCGTCGACCGCCGTCACGATGCTCTCCCAGTGCGGCGGCAGCATTCCCACATACCTCCGTGACGTGACGACGATCTCCAGGAACTCGTCGGACTTGTCAATATCGGCGAGAGCAGGAGAGGTCTCGATCATCCCCGGGGCCCGAGGAGCCGACCAGGGCGCACCGGTCGGTTTCCACAGATAAACCTTTCCGTTGATCCCGCCCGACACGATCTCGAGGTCCGTATCCGGCGCGACCACGTCGCCAAGCACGGGATCGGCCACGATGACCGTATCGACCATCGCCGGCCAGGAACCGCTGCAGAGCGTTCCGTCCGGCTTGAGAAGATATACGTACGACCGCACGGGCTTCGTGTATCCGTATGCAATCACAGCGATCTCGAGACCTCCCGCGCCGTTCACGTTGCCGACCGCGGGAGAAGTGAATGTCCCGCCCTCGGCGGCGCTGTACGGCCACGAGCCGGAGTATCTCCTCCCGTCCCCCTCGAGCGCGTAAAGGGTCCCGCCCGCGCTGAAGACGATCTCGAGCTTGTCGTCGTCATCGAAATCGGCAAGGGCGGGAGTTGTGTTCACTGGACTTCCGGCCGAGTATTCCCAGAGCTTCGCGCCGGTATAGTCGTACGCGTAGAGCTTTCCATCATCGCAGCCGACGACGACCTCGTTGTGGTAATCGCCGTCGATGTCTCCGACGGCGGGAGACGACTTGATGGAATCGGGCAGCGTCACCGGCCAGCCGACGACGATCGCGCCGCCCGGTCCCCATGCGTAGAGCTTCTTGTCGTCGCAGCCGATCACGATCTCGAGCGTCATGGGGTCGCTGTCGAGATTCGCGATGGCGGGGGATGAATGGAACTTCCCTCCCCCACCTCTTGGCCAACCATCCTCCTGCGGAATCTGCCAGTCGACGTAATGCGGACCACTCAGGTTGTCCGCTTCGTTCTCCTCCTCGATGATATCGTCGGTATCGACCCGGAAATAGGTCGAGAACCGCATGAATTCGGTGCTTGTCACCGGCGTCGTCGTCCAACTGATCGAATCGCCCGGCGACAGCTGAAACACCGCGTATCGCTGGCCGCCATGAGAGCCGGCCGGCGGTGCGGATGCGCTGTTGGCAAAATAATCGATCCATATGAGGTTCGCGGTGGCATGGCCCGTGTTTTTGACCGTCACGGTCGCCGAGACCCATTCCAACGGATCCGGCTCGGCGTCGCTCAGGGTTACGTTGGTGATCTCGAGGTTCGGGTAGGCGAGCCACTCGTACGTCACGGGCCCGACGACGTTATCGTTCTCGAACGAGAACTCCTCGATATCATCCGGGTAATCGGCGAAGCCCCACATCGTCCAGGTCTGGGCGCTTCCCGGAGCGTCGACGAGGACCTCGACGACCAGGGTGTCGTGCGACGCAAGCGGTCCACAGTGGACCGGATGCACCCCGGAAGGCAGCGGATCGCCGACCTCCGGCGCGGTCGCCTGATTCGGGTACACTCCCGTCCAGAAGCTGTCTGACGCGCACCCTCCAAAGTTCCACACAGAGACGAAGAACGAATGCGGCTCTCCCCCCGCCAGGCCGGTCGGCGTGCCTGGAGTGAGCGAGAGAGCGCGGAGATAGGGAGCCGTCGGAATGCCGCTTGCCTGCATGCCGGCGGCGTAGATATCGGTGTAGCCTCCGCCCGGACGCTCGTCCATCCAGCAGATGAGGGGATCGGAACCGGTATCCGGATCGGTGACGATGCACGGCCGGCTGCCGGAGTTGCCGCCGGGGACGGCGGATCTCCCCATGACGACTCCCAGCGAATATTCCACCGTGGCGTACCTGAGCAGCGGCTCCGCGCCGCCGTCATCGACCCAGGAGATGCAGATGCCGTTGTATCCGGGCCACACGGTCGCATCGGGAAGATGATTGCCGTCGGTGCCTGACGAGACCTGGAGAACGCCCTCCCCCCGGTAATCGCCGTTCACATCGAGAAGCGCCGCGAATACTCCGTCCCCCTCGCCGTCATCGACCTTATCCCACACACAGCCGCAACCTCCGTCCCCCCCCGTTGTGACCCGGTAGTCGTCTCCCAGCTCCGGATAGCCGCTCAACCCGCCCCCCGAGTCGAGATCCTCCGTCCAATCCAGGGTGGTCGAAGAATCCCTTGCGGCTACTTGCAGCACATCGAAATCGTATATGCCCGAGCCGGAATGATGCCATTTGAACAGCACGAAGCACCCCCCCGACGAACGCTCGCGTTCGGCGACTCTCACGCGCGAGCCGGAGACCACCGTTCCGAGGCTGTAGCCCGTGGTGGAAGACCAGCGGGGGTTGCCGCCCGCGTCCACCCGCTGCATTCTCCCGATCCCTCCGCTATCCACCCAACCGAGAAACGCGCCATGGATGTCTTCGTCGGCGGCGATCGAAATCTCCTCTCCCGCGTCGATATCGGATCCGACGAGCCTCCCCTGGGAGGTCCACAGAAGGGTGCCGACCGCGCTGAGACGCTGGGCGACGACCTGAAGGTCTCCGGAAGGAGGGACGACTTCCTGCGACCATGCCACGATCACGCCCCCCGCGCCGTCGTGCGTGCAGACCGGGAGCGTGTTTTCGCTCAACGTGGTTCCGTTCGCTATCTCGATGCCCGCGGAAGCCCAGGCCTTGGCGCCGGAGGCATTGAGGTGCTGGACGAAGATGCTTCCCCGCGAATCGCTGCGGTCGTTCCACGTTATGAATGCGCCCCCGGTTCCATCGGCGCAGATCCAGGGGTTGAAACACTGATTCACGCTCAAAAGAACCCCGTTCGTCGTCCAAAGGAGGTGCCCGGCCTCGTCGACCCGCTGCGCATAGATCCTGAGCTGCGTATCGCGTTGATCCTGCCAGACCATGATCATGCCGCCCATTTGATCCGATGCCGCGACGAGGCTCCCCTGATAGCCGACGGCGGTGCAGACAGGAAGGCCGTCCGGCAGCCATGCGGCCCAAACGGGCACCACCAGGGAAACGACGAGCGGAAGAACAAGAATGAACGATCTCCAAGCTGCCCGAAGAGCGTTTCGAGAATCGTCGAACATTGCTTCCACCTCCGGATGCGACGCGCCTCCATGATCCCGCGACCGGGCGCTTGACAAGGCCCGGCCAATCCGATTATTGGGATGATTCCTCATAGTATGAGACGGGCATTGAACGGAGAATGACACACGGATTGTGCATCGAAGACAGGGGGACGTTCAATCCGCAAGTTTTGATTGCATCCGCCCAATGTTCGCATATAATGAAAACGGTTTTGTAATAAAAACACGCGTGCTCGCGCGCGGCGCCGGACGATCCCGCGGAGCACTGTCCAGGGAGGTTTCTGTGCGCAAACTGCGGCTCACGATGGCTTTCGTCGCGCTGTGCGCGCTCGGCGCGATCCCCCCCCTCGTCGCGCAGGTGAAGAAGGGCGGAGACGAAGCGCTCGGCACGTACCGGTACGAACAATTCGAGCGCCCGGTCACCTGCCGGCAATGCCATACCGATATATACGAGCAGTGGACGCAGTCGATGATGTCGCAGGCGTACACGCATCACTGGGACGAGATCGAGTACTTCGAGCTCGCCGTGCCTCATGCCGCCAAAGACGAAAAGGTGGCCGACGTCAGGGCCGGCTGCAACGGGTGCCACGCCCCCGTGTCGTTTCTCGCCGGGGACGTGCCTCCCCCGCGTCCGTCGGCGGGCAGCCGGGCGAACGAAGCGGTGTCGTGCGATCTCTGCCACGTGATCGTCGAGCGAACCGGCGATCCCTCGGTGAATTATAACTATGTCGTCGAGCCGGGGCGCGTGAAGCGCGGCAACCGTGAAGGGGTCAAGAGCCCCTACCACGAGACAATGTACCTCGATTTCATCAGGAGCGCCGAGTATTGCGGCACGTGCCACAACGAGCAATCCCCCTACGACGTCTGGGTCAAGGCGACGCAGCTCGAATGGAAGGAAGGGCCCTACGCGAAGGAAGGCGTGCCTTGTCAGGTGTGCCACATGCCGCGCGCCCGGGGGAGAAACGCCGTGACCGCCCGGGAAGAGCACCCCGACGTCGCGCAGCATCTCTTCCACGGAGCGCACGATCCCGGCAAGCTCCGCGGGGCTATCGAGCTGCGAATGCATCCGAGCGAGCGGGAGATCGAGCCGGGGGACCGCGTCGTCGTCACGGTGCAGGCTTTCAACGGCAAATGCGGCCACAAAGTGCCGTCCGGCTCCGCGGAGGAGCGCCAGCTCTGGCTCCGGGTGACGGCGGTCGACGCGGCGGGCACAACGTATCATCTTCCCGTCGATCGCAAGGGATTCGAGGGGGAGGGCGCGACGATCACGAGCAACGAGCTCGCGTACCAGGACATCGGCTTCATGATGGACCTACCGGGCTTCGAGGGACTCCCGCGCGATTCGCTGCCCGAAGGGGACCGAATCTTCTCTCTCGCGTATTTCGATCCCCAGGGGCGCCGCACGATCGCCCAGTGGAACACCGCCTCGCAGGGCGTCGATTATCGCATCGGGCCCCGCGAGACGAAGATAGAGACCTACACCTGGACCGTTCCCGACGACGCAGCGATCGGCATCATGGTCGTCCGCGCCGAGATCTGCTACCGCCGCCTCGTGAAGTCGGTAGCCGATTTTCTCAAGGTTCCGGCCGACGAAACGGAAATCATTCGCGTCAACGACGCGCGGACGACGTTCGAAGTGGTCGATTGATCCGGAAACCGGAGCGGAACGGCCGCGCCGGGCTCGAAGCGAAGGGAGTAACGATGTTCAAGCGGTTCGGACTCGATATGCGATGGCTCGTTTTCGCGGTTTTCGTCGCGGCGCCCCTCTTCGTTCCCGACGCCTGCCGCGCCATCCCCGCGTTCGCCCGCAAATACCGGATGTCGTGCACGACGTGCCACGCGCCGGTGCCGAGGCTCAAGCCGTACGGCGAGGACTTCGCCGGGAACGGTTACCGGCTCGAGGGAAAAGAGCCGGCGCGCTACACCTTCGATACGGGCGACAGTCTCCTCACGCTCGTGCGCGAGCTGCCGCTCGCGATCAGGATAGATGCTTCCGCGAGCTTCGCGTACCGCGACGGCGAGGACCAGGCCGATCTCAAGACGCCCTATGGGATCAAGATCATGTCGGGCGGGATCATCGCGAAGAACATCATCTATTATATCTACTTCTACATGTCCGAGCGGGGCGAGGTCGCCGGAGTCGAGGACGCCTTCATCGGATTCAACGATCTCTTCGGCGTGGATCTCGATCTCACCGTCGGCCAGTTCCAGGTCTCCGATCCGCTCTTCAAGCGGGAGCTCCGGCTCACCTACGACGATTACGAGATTTATCGGGCGCGCGTCGGGGAGGCCCGCACCAACCTCACCTACGATCGAGGCGTCGTCGCCGCGTACGCGACTTCGTTCGGCACCGATCTCGTCGCGGAGCTCGTGAACGGTAACGGCATCGGAGCCGCGGACGATATCTTCGACGACGACGACTGGAAAAACGTCTTCGTGCGCGGATCGCAGGCGATCGGCCCGGTGCGCCTCGGCGCGTTCGGGTATTTCTGCAACGCGTTCGCGCCCGGAGGGACAAGGTATCTCGAGAACGAACACCGCTACTGGGGCGTGGACGGCACGGTCGATTTCGGCTCCGCGGTGCAGATAAACGCTCAGTATCTGGAACGAACGGACGACAATCCGTTCTTCATAGCGGCCCCCGCCCGCGCCACGACCACCGGCGGTTTCGTCGAAGCGGTCTGGGCGGTGCATGGCGAGCTCGGGCGCCCCTTCGTCGCCTTTCTGTACAACTTCATCGACTCGGACGTCGACGAGACGTATCCCGGGGAAGAATCGCTCGATTATCGTTCGGAAGCGCTCAACTTCTCGTATCTCCTGAGACGGAACCTCCGCCTCGGCGCCGAAGTGGGGTATCGAGAGATCGAGGACGAATGGAACGTCACCGCCGGTCTGGTGACCGCGTTCTGATCGTCGGGGCCGGACTGTCCATCCGCACGCTCGCGCCCCGGCCCCTCACCGCACCCAGCCCCGGTTCATTTCTCCGTTGACACGCGCGGCGCCTCCGCGCTAGCATTCCCTCAGCAAAATATCTTCAGGTGCTCGTCAGGAGCCGAACAGGGAAGAGGGTGCGAATCCCTCACGGACCCGCCACTGTGAATGGCGAGCCTCCCGCCCGAAACCACTGGCGCTCTGAGCTGGGAAGGGGGCGGAGGCGATTGAGCCACAAGTCAGGAGACCTGCCTGGAGAATCCACCGACCCGAACCTCTTCGAGGAACGAGAGGAAGGAGCGCCATGAACGTTTCCCGATCCATCCAGGCATCTCTCGCGGCCGGCGCGATCATGTTCGCGGCGGCGCACTCGGTCGCCGGCGTCGAGCCCGGAGCCGACGCCGCATCCGAAGGAAGAATCTACCCCGGTCCCGAGATCGTCGTGACGGCGACGCGCATCGAATGGCCGATCGACAAGACGGCGAGCTTCATCACGGTCATATCGCGGAGCGACATCGAGCGGCGGCACGCGGAGAACGTCGGCGACCTGCTGCGCTCCGTCGCCGGGTTGAACGTCGTCCAATCGGGGAGCGCGGGCAAGGCGTCGAGCATCTTCATGCGCGGCGCGAGCAGCAACCACGCGCTCGTCATGCTCGATGGGGTGCCGCTCAACGATCCGACGACGGGGGCGTTCGATTTCTCCGAGCTCTCGTGCGACAATATCGAGCGCATCGAGATCGTACGCGGCGCGCACGGGATCCTCTATGGATCGGCCGCCATCGGCGGCGTCGTCAATATCATCACGGGCGCGAAGACGGAAGGGCCGGGACGGAGCGTCTCGCTCTCCGCGGGTTCCTACCGGAGCGCCGGGGGAGCGATCTCGCTCTCCGGCGGGGAGAGCTCCTATCGCTACTCGTACACGCTCTCGGGCGAAACGACGGAGGGGCCGGCGGCGAACGATTTCTACCGGGCCACGGCCTTCTCGGGTTCCGTCTCGAGCCGGGTGACCTCGACGTCGAACGTGGCGCTGAGCCTGCGCTATCGCGAAGCGGAGAGCGGGCTGCGCGGGCAGTGGTTCGCCCCCGACCCGAACGCCGTCCAGGACGGCGGGCATTTCCTCGTTTCCGCCCTGTACCGGCAGTTCTTCTCGGATCGGTGGAGCCACTCCGTGCGCACCTCCTTCCTGTCGCGCGGAATCACGTGGAAGGATCCGGTCGACGCGCTCGACACCGGTCCCTTCACGGGGGACGGCTTCTCGGAGATCAACTCCCGCGTCAAGAACGTCGCCTGGCAGAATGACCTGCGTTTCTCCGGGAACGTTTGGCTCGTCTCCGGCGTCGACTGGAAAGAGGAGCAGACGACGAACAGCGGCTACTCGGCGTTCGGAACGACGAGCTTCGACGACCGCGCACGGAACGCCGGCCTCTTCGCGAACGGAATTTTCGATTTCGGGGGCCTGCCGACGACCTCGATCGGCGCCCGCGTCGACGATCACAGCGAGTTCGGTTCCGTCGCGACGTACAAGCTCTCCCTCTCGTACCCCGTGCCCCGAACCGGCGCCACGATCAAGGGATCGATCGGAACGGGCTTCCGCGCCCCGAGCCTGAACGAGCTCTACTATCCCTTCTACGGCAATCCGGATCTCGAGCCCGAGAGAACGTCGGGATACGACGTCGGTCTCGCGCGCGATTTCGCGGCGGGACGGGCTTCGTTCGAATGCGCCTGGTTCGACAACTCGTACCGCAACATGATCGCCTCCAATCCGGAGACCTGGCTCGCGGACAATATCGGCAAGGCGAAGAGCAGCGGCGTCGAGATCCAGTCCTCGCTGCGTCCGTTCGCCGCGCTGACGCTGCGCGGCTTCTACACCTTCACCCGCACCGAGGATTGCGCGACGGGGAAACAGCTCCTCCGCAGGCCGCGCCACAGCGGGGGGGCCGGCGCCTCGTACCGGAACGGCCCGTTCGACGCGCTCCTTTCCGCTTCGCGCGTCGGCGCGCGCCTCGACAACGATTTCGGCGGCCCGAACGGCGAATACTTCAATCCGGCGTACACGCGTCTCGACGCGGCCGTCACGTTCCGGCCGGGCGGCGCGAGCGAGCTGTTTCTCACCGTGAGCAACGCGACGGACGAGCGGTACGACGAGGTCGCAGGCTATCCCGCCCCGGGAGCCCGATTCACCCTCGGCACGAAAGTGGACTTTTGATCGGCCGTCGTGGTATGATGCCGGCGAATCATTCCGGCAGAGTCGAAAACGAAAGGGGGCCTTACATGGCAGTAGCACGAGTGACCGAGGTCGTATCGTCCTCCACGAAAGGTTGGGAAGACGCGGCGCTCGCGGGCTTCAAGCGCGCGAGCAAAAAACTCCGCGGGATAACCGGTTTCGAGGTTATCAAGCAGACCGCCCACGTCGAGAAGAACAAGATCGTCGAGTTCCGCGTGACGATGCGCGTGATATTCGTTCTCGATGATTGATCCGGCGCGCGGCGGGACCCGATTCGAGCTTCGGCGCTACCCCTGGGTCCGGTAATCCTCCGCGCGGTGGCGCACGATGACGCCGTCGATCATGTAGATCACGTCCTCGGCGATGTTCGTCGCGTGATCGGCGATGCGCTCGAGGTGCCGCGAGCACGAGAGCAGGTGAATGAGGC
>JBFYZM010000323.1:0-15750 GCA_041309505.1 Candidatus Krumholzibacteriota bacterium | reverse complement strand
ATCTGGCCCAGGCCAGGACGATCTACGAGAGCGTTCTCGCCGCGAACGGGCCCGCCTCGGATTGGGGCCGCGTGGCCTCCGAGGGTCTCAAGCGCGTCGCGGATCGGGAAGCGGCGGGCGGAGGAAAGACCGGGGAGTCTCCCGGCAAGAAAGAGTAGGCGCGGGATGGCTCGCGAGAACCTGATTGTGCGGGGCGCGCGGGAGCACAACCTCAAGAACATCACCGTGACGATACCGCGGAACAGGTTCGTCGTGATCACGGGCTTAAGCGGTTCCGGCAAATCGTCGCTCGCCTTCGACACGATTTACGCCGAAGGGCAGCGGCGCTACGTCGAATCGCTGTCGAGCTATGCCCGGCAGTTCCTCGAACAGATGGAGAAGCCCGACGTCGACAGCATCGAGGGGCTCTCTCCCGCGATCTCGATCGACCAGAAGACGTCGTCCCGGAACCCGCGATCGACGGTCGGCACGATCACCGAGATACACGATTATCTCCGCGTTCTCTTCGCGCGCGCCGGCGAACCGCGGTGTCCCGGCTGCGACAGGCCCATCTCGCGGCAGACCGTCGCCCAGATCGTCGACCGGTTGCGGGGGACGGGAGAGGGAACGCGGCTGGAGATCATGGCGCCGGTCGTGCGCGGGCGCAAGGGGGAGCATCGCGCGCTCCTCGGGAAGCTCCTGCGCGAGGGATTCACGCGGATACGCGTCGACGGCGAGGTCCGCGAGCTCGAGCAGGGGCTCTCTCTCGAGAAAACGAAGAAGCATACGATCGAGGTCGTCGTCGACCGGATCAAGGTGAAGGCGGGCGTCGAGCGCCGTCTCGCCGATTCGGTCGAGACCGCCGCCGCGGTCGGAGGGGGCGTCGTCCTCGTGCGCCGGGACGGCGAGGAGTCGCTCTACAGCCTCGAGTACTCCTGCCCCTACTGCGGGAAGAGCCTCGGCGAGATCAGCCCGCGCACGTTCTCCTTCAACTCCCCCTACGGCGCTTGCCCCGAGTGCCACGGGCTCGGCACGCAGATCGACTTCGCGCGCGAGCTCGTCGTCCCCGATCCCTCCCTCGGCGTCGCCGGGGGCGCGCTCGCGCCGGTGGGCGAGCTCAAGGGGAACTGGTTCCGTTACCGGCTCGAGGCGCTCGCGGAGAAATTCGACTTCTCGCTCGACACTCCCTTCGAGTCGCTCCCGGCGCGGGCGCGGGAAGTCATTCTCGACGGGAGCGACGCGGAGATCACGGTCAGGTACGACTTCGAGCGCGGGAGGGGCGAATACCTCACGACGTGGGAGGGGATCGTTCCCAACCTGCGCCGCCGCTATCACCAGACGAAATCGGAGGCGATCCGCCGCTGGATCGAGACCTTCATGACGTCGCACCCGTGCGCGTCGTGCAACGGCTCGCGGCTTCGGCCCGAGAGCCTGTGCGTGACGGTCGCGGGGAAGAACGTCGCCGAGGTGTCGGCGCTCACGATCGAGCGCGCGATCGATTTCTTCGCCGGCCTCGCCCTTGCCGGCAACGACGCCCTCATCGCGGGGCCGCTCGTGAAGGAGATCTCGGCGCGGCTCCGTTTTCTCGCGAACGTCGGGCTCACTTACCTCACGCTCGATCGCTCGGCGGGAACGCTCGCGGGGGGGGAAGCGCAGCGGATACGCCTCGCCACCCAGATCGGCTCGAAGCTCGTCGGCGTTCTCTATATCCTCGACGAGCCCTCGATCGGGCTCCACCACCGGGACAACGCGCGGCTCGTCGCGACGCTGAAGGATCTCCGGGACGCCGGGAACACCGTTATCGTCATCGAGCACGACCGCGACACGATACTCTCGTCCGACTACGTGATCGATCTCGGGCCGGGAGCGGGAGAGCTCGGCGGCGAGGTCGTCGCCGAGGGCACCCCCGCGGAAATCATGGAATCGCCGAAGAGCCTCACGGGCCGCTACCTCAAGGAGGAGCGCTGGTTCAGCCTTAAGGGAGGCGCGCTCCGGGGCTCGGGAGCGTCGATCGTCGTGCGCGGGGCCTGCGCGAACAACCTGAAGAGCATCGACGTGGCGATACCTCTCGGCAAGCTCGTCGTCGTGACGGGCGTATCGGGCTCGGGCAAGAGCACGCTCGTGAACGACATTCTCTACCGCGCGCTCGGGAGGCATTTTCACCGGGCTCCGGAGCTCCCCGGAGCGCACGACCGGATCGAGGGATTCGAGCACGTCGACAAGGTGATCGATATCGACCAGTCCCCGATCGGGCGCACCCCGCGCTCGAATCCTGCCACGTACACCGGCTTGTTCGGCCCCATCCGCGATCTCTTCACCCGCCTTCCCGAGGCGCGCGTGCGCGGCTACAAACCGGGCCGCTTCAGCTTCAACGTCAAGGGAGGGCGCTGCGAAAACTGCCGCGGCGACGGCATGATCAAGGTCGAGATGCATTTTCTCCCCGACGTGTACGTGCACTGCCAGGAATGCAAGGGGAAACGGTACAACCGCGAGACGCTCGAGATAACCTTCAAGAACCGGAACATCGCGGAGGTCCTCGACATGACGGTCGAGGAGGCGTGCGGGTTCTTCGCGAACATTCCGCAGATCGTCCGCAAGCTCGAGGTGCTCCGGAGCGTCGGGCTCGGGTACATCCGCCTCGGACAATCGGCGACGACGCTCTCGGGAGGCGAGGCGCAGCGCGTGAAGCTCGCCGCCGAGCTCTCCAAGGTCGGGACGGGGAAGACGCTCTATATACTCGACGAGCCGAGCACGGGACTTCACTTCGAAGACGTGAAGCTCCTCATGCAGGTGCTCGACGAGCTCGTCGAGCGGGGCAACACGGTGCTCATCATCGAGCACAATC
The DNA here is from genome assembly GCA_041309505.1 of Candidatus Krumholzibacteriota bacterium. GTDB lineage: Bacteria > Krumholzibacteriota > Krumholzibacteriia > Krumholzibacteriales > Krumholzibacteriaceae > SSS58A. The sequence goes on along the minus strand of JBFYZM010000323.1, from coordinate 12,926 downwards.
CGGAGATCATCCGCGCCGCGGATCACATCATCGACCTCGGCCCCGAAGGGGGAGACCGGGGGGGAGAGGTCGTTTTCGCGGGAGCGCCCCTCGATATCGTGGACTGCGAGCGATCGTACACGGGGCGCATGCTCGCCGCGCTTTCAGGACCGCGTCCCGCGTGACGCGTCGGAAGCGCCGGAGAGAAAGTGCTTTCAAAAGGCGCTCCAAAATGCTATGAAACGAGCCGGGGAAAGGCGTACGCGAAAGAGGGTGCATATGGAGAACAAGAAGACGCCGTTATATGACGCGCATGTCCGCACGGGCGGGCGGATCGTTCCGTTCGCCGGATTTCTCATGCCCGTTTCCTTCGAGGGGATCGTCGCCGAGCACGCGCGGGTTCGAACGGCGGTCGGGCTCTTCGACGTGAGCCACATGGGGGAGATTTCGATCACGGGCCCCGGGGCGGTCGCGTTCGCCGACCGGGTCGTGACGAACAACGTGGCGAAGCTCGCCCATGGCCAGATCTGCTACACTGTCGCCTGCAACGAGAAGGGCACGGTGCTCGACGACCTCCTCGTGTACCGGTTCTCCGACGAGCGGATCCTGCTCGTCGTGAACGCGGTGAACGTGGAAAAGATATTCCGGCACCTGAAGAGTCTCCAGGCTCCCGGCGTGGAGGTTCGCGATCTCACGGCCGCCATCGGCCAGATCGCCGTCCAGGGGCCGCGTTCGCGCGAGCTCCTCATGAGAACGGAGCTCTGCGCGCCCGTGCGGGACGCGCTCGCGGGTCTCAAGTACTATCGCTTCGTTTCCTTCGAGTCGCGGGGCGAAGAGATCATCCTCTCGCGCACCGGCTATACGGGCGAGCTCGGGTTCGAGATCTATCTTCCCGCCGGCCGCGCGATGGGCGCGTGGGAAGAGCTCCTCGCGCTCGGGAAGGATCTCGGCGTCGGACCGATCGGCCTCGGCGCGCGCGACACGCTGCGCTTCGAGCCGTGCCTGTGCCTCTACGGGCACGAGCTCGACGAGGAGACCTCGCCGCTCGAGGCGGGGCTTTCGTGGCTCGTGAAATTGAACAAGGGAGAATTCCTCGGACGGAGCGCTCTCCTCAAGGAGAAGGAGCGCGGGCCGGCGCGGACGCTCGCGGGCTTCGAGATCGCCGGACGGCAGATCGCGCGGCAGGGATTCTCCGTGCTCCAGGACGGAAAGAAGATCGGGGCGGTGACCTCGGGCACGTTCGCGCCGACCCTCGGGAAGAGCCTCGCCCTGGCGCTCGTGTCGAGCGCGGCGAAGGCCGAACGCGGCGGCTTCGCGATCGACGTGAGGGGGATGGCGGCGGAGGCGACGATGACGCCGGTACCGTTTTATAAAAGTCGAGCGACAGACTGAGGCGGTCAGCTGAAAGGAAGGTAGGCGATGAACCCGGAAGAATGCAAATTCACCAAGGAGCATGAGTGGATCTATATCGAGGACGGCGACACCGTGCTCATGGGAATCAGCGACTACGCCGCGGGCGAGCTCGGCGACATCGTGTACATCGAGCTTCCCGAAGTGGGGCAGAAGGTCACGCAGATGGACCCGATCGGGACCATCGAGGCCGTGAAGACCGTCGCCGATCTCTATTCGCCGGTGAGCGGCGAAGTGATCGAGGTCAACGAGAAGGCCGTCGCGAAGCCCGAGATCGTGAACAAGAGCCCCTATGACCAGGGCTGGTTCATCAAGATCAGGATGGACGATCCCGGGGATCTCGAGGTGCTCTTCAGCTACGACGAATACCGGGATTTCCTCGGCGAGCAGCATACGGGAAAAGAGGACGAAGCAGAGGACAGGTAAATGAGCTACATACAAAACACAGACGCCGATCGAAAAGAGATGCGGGAGCGGATCGGGATCTCCTCGTTCGACGAGATCCTCGAACCGATACCGGAACGGCTCCGATGCGCGGGAGCCCTGCGTCTCGACGAGCCGCTCGCCGAGGCCGGGGTCGCCGCGCTCTTCGGGGAGCTCGCCGGCAAGAATCGCCCCGCGTCCCGCGCCGCGAGCTTCCTCGGGGGAGGGATCTACGACCGCCATATCCCCGCGCTCGTGCGCTACGTGACCTCCCGCAGCGAATTCTACACCTCCTACACCCCGTACCAGGCCGAGGTGAGCCAGGGAACGCTGCAGGCGATCTATGAATATCAGAGCCTCATCTGCCGCGTCACGGGAATGGACGTCTCGAACGCCTCGATGTACGACGGCGCGACCGCGCTCGCCGAAGCCGCGCTCATGGCGAACGCCATCGCGAAGGGAGGCAAGGTGCTCGTGCCGCGGGCCCTTTCCCCCGCGTACCGCGCCGTTCTCGACTGCTACACGGCCGCGCGCGGGATCGCGCTCGAGGAGATCCCGTACGCGAAGAACGGAACTCTGGATCTCGACCGTCTGTCGTCGGCGCTCAAGGAAAAGACCGCCGCCGTCATCCTCGCCCAGCCGAACTATTTCGGGCTCGTGGAGCCGTCGCACGAGCTCGCCGCTCTCGTTCACGGAGCGGGTTCGCTCCTCGTCGCCTGCGTCGATCCGGTCTCGTGCGCGCTCCTCGCGCCTCCGGGGGAGTACGGCGCCGACATCGCCGTCGGCGAGGGGCAATCGCTCGGGCTTCCCCAGAGCTACGGGGGGCCGCTCCTCGGCTTCATGGCCGTGAAAACCGAGCACGTGCGCCGCATGCCGGGCCGCCTCATCAGCGGAACGACCGACCTCGACGGAAAGCGCGGCTACGTGATGACGCTCCAGACCCGCGAGCAGCATATCCGCCGCGAGAAGGCGACCTCGAACATCTGCTCGAACGAGGCGCTCTGCGCGCTCTCCGCCGCGGTGTATCTCACCGCTCTCGGCGAACAGGGATTCCGGGAGGTCGCCGCGCAGAGCTACGCGAAGAGCCACGCGCTCTATTCGATGCTCGCCGCGACGAAGGGCTGCGCGCTCCCGTTCGGCGCCGGATTTTTTCAGGAGTTCGTGCTCCAGCTTCCGACGGACGCCGCCGGATTCCTCAAGGACGCCGCATCGAAAGGCGTTCTCGGGGGGATACCCCTCGGCGCCGCGTTCCCCGAGCTTGGGCGTGGAGCGCTTCTCGTCGCCGTCACGGAAAAGCGCACGAAGGAGGAGATCGAGCTCTACAGGGATCTCGTCGCGGGAAAGGGGGCGGGACGATGACCGCAACCGTATTCGAAAAATCGAAACCCGGACGCCGCGGATACCGCATTCCCGAAGCCGATTGCGCGAAGGGGAAGATCGATCTCGCGGGGCTCAGGTCCGCGCCGCCCGGACTCCCCGAGATGGGAGAGCAGGACATTGTCCGGCATTACGTCGAGCTCGCCGCGAAGAACTACCACGTCGACAAGGGCATCTATCCGCTCGGAAGCTGCACGATGAAGTACAACCCCCTCGTGAACGAGGAGGTGGCGAGGCTCGAAGGCTTCACGGGGCTTCACCCCGCCCAGAACGAGGCGGATTGCCAGGGCGCGCTCGAGCTCATGTGGCGTCTCGAACGCGCGCTCGCCGAAATAACGGGGATGGAGGCGTTCACGCTCCAGCCCGCCGCGGGCGCTCACGGGGAGCTCACGGGCATCATGATCGCGCGCGCGTACTTCCTCGACCGCGGAGAGAAGCGAAGAATCGTCCTCATTCCCGATTCGGCGCACGGGACGAATCCGGCGAGCGTTGCCATTTGCGGATTCACGCCGAAAACGATTCAATCGAACGAGCGCGGGCTCATCGATCCGGCCCTGCTGAATCGGGAAATGACCGCCGAAACCGCATGCCTCATGCTCACGCTGCCGAACACGCTCGGGCTCTTCGAGCGCGAGATCGCAGAGATCGTCCGCATCGCGCACGCGAAGGGAGCCCTCGTCTACATGGACGGCGCGAACATGAACGCGCTCCTCGGCATCGTGCGTCCCGGCGACATCGGCATCGACATCATGCATATCAATCTCCACAAGACCTTCTCGACGCCGCACGGCGGGGGCGGACCGGGATCGGGCCCCGTCGGCGTCGCGAAGCATCTCGTCGATTTTCTTCCCGTTCCGCGCGTGACGGAGCGGAAGGGCGCGTTCGCGCTTTCCACGGACGGTCCGAAATCGATCGGCAGGGTCCATCCCTATCACGGCAACTTCAACGTGTTCGTGAAGGCGTACGCCTTCATCCGGTCGCTCGGCGGGCCGGGGCTCAGGGAGGTTTCGGAAAACGCGATTCTCAACGCGAATTACCTCATGGCGCGCCTGAAGAATTCGTACGACCTCAAGTATCCGGGCCCCTGCATGCACGAGTTCGTCCTCTCGGCGCGGAACCTCAAGAAATACGGCATTCGCGCGACGGACGTCGTGAAACGGCTTCTCGATTACGGGATCCACGCCCCGACGGTCTATTTCCCCCTCATCGTCGAGGAGGCGCTCATGATCGAGCCCGTCGAGACGGAGAGCAAGGAAACGATCGATCGCTTCGCCGAGGTGATGGAGAAGATTGCCGGGGAGGCCGAGACGAACCCCGCGATGCTGCACGAGGCGCCCGTCACCACGCCGGTGAGGCGTCTCGACGAGGCCGTGGCGGCGCGGTGTCCCGACCTTTGCTGCCCCGGGGATCTCGAATGAGATGGAAACGTGGCTGTTCCTCGATAGCGGGAGCGCGCCGGGAGCCGAGAATATGGCCCTCGACGAGCTCCTCCTCGAACGGACCGGGCGCCCGGGAGGCGCGCCGGTCCTGCGGCTCTATTCGTTCGATCCGCCCGCGATCACGTTCGGCTGCCATCAGAATCCCGACCTGATCCTCGACGTCGAACGCGCGCGCGCGGACGGGCTCGACTGCGTGCGCCGGATCACCGGGGGCAGGGCGCTTCTCCACGAGGGAGAGCTCACGTACTGCGTCGTCGCTCCCGCGGGCTCCGCGCTGCTGGACTGCGGTCCGGGGGAGGCGTATCTGAGAATATCCGCCGCGATCTCGACGGCGCTGCGATCCCTCGGGGTCGACGCCGGGGTCTTCCGGGGGCGCGAGATCCCGGGGCCGAAAGGGACCGCGGCTCCGTGCCTTTCTTCGGTGACGCGCTGGGAACTCGCCGTCGGGGAAAAGAAGATCGCGGGGAGCGCGCAGCGGAGCACCGCCGCGGCGTTTCTCCAGCACGGCTCGATTCTCGTGCGAAGCGGGAGCGAGCGCATCGCGAGCTACCTCCGCGTCCCGCCCGAAGCCCTCGACGGGCGCATCACGAGCGTGTCGGCCGAGCTCGGCCGCCCGGTCGACGACGGGGAGCTCCGCGCGCGCGTCGCGATCGCGTTCGCGGAGATGTTCGATATCGAATGGGAGCCGCTCGGCCTTTCGGAAACGGACGAGGCGGAGATCGCCGCGCGCGCGCGCGCGAAGCGGCGGGAAACGTTCGGGCTGATCGCCGGGGAGGCGTGTTCTCCATGAAGGGATTCCTCGCGCGGCGCCTCATCCAGTCTCTCGCCCTGCTCTTCATCGTGCTCACGATCACGTTCTTTCTGCTCCGGCTCGCGCCGGGCGACCCGATGTCCCGCTACGACAATCCGGATTTCAGCCCCGAAACGATCCGCGGCATCAGGGAGAGCCTCGGGCTCGACAAGCCCATCGCGGAGCAGTATGTCAGATGGATCGCGAGCTTCGCGCGTGGGGATTTCGGCGTGAGCCTGCGGTACCGGCGGCCGGTGCGGGATCTTCTCGCCGAGGCGATACCGAACACGCTGCGTCTCACCCTCGCCGCCCTCGCGCTTCATCTGGTTCTCGGGATATCTCTCGGCGTCCTCTCGGCGGCGAAGAGGCATTCGCCGTTCGACCGGGTGAATACGATCGCCGCGCTCTTCGTCTATTCGATACCCTCGTTCTGGCTCGCCCTCATGCTTATCCTCCTGTTTTCCCTGAAGCTCGGGATTCTGCCGTCGTCCCACATGCAATCGCTCGACACCGAGGGGTTCTCGGCGCTCGCCCTCGCGCTCGATCGCGCGAGACACCTCGTGCTTCCGGCGTTCGTTCTCGGCGTCGCCTCCGCGGCGAGCACGGCGAGGTACATGCGCGGCTCGATGCTCGACGCGCTTCGCGAGGATTACATCCGGACGGCGCGCGCGAAGGGGCTGCCGGAATCCCGCGTCTTTCTCAAGCACGCGTTCAGGAACGCCGCGCTGCCCGTCGTGACGATCGTGGGGCTGAGCCTGCCGTTTCTCTTCGGCGGCGCCGTCGTGGTGGAAACCATATTCTCGTGGCCGGGCATGGGACGGCTCGCGGTCGACGCGATCTACGCGCGGGACTATCCGACCGTGCTCGCGATCAACTTCGTCGTCGCGGCGATCGTCATTTTCGGGAACCTCCTGACCGACGTCGCCTATGGGCTCCTCGATCCGCGGATCGCCTTCGCGGGCGGAAAGAAAGGCTGAGCGGCGCATGCGCACGCGGAGAGGGACGATATGAGCGCGAACGACGACGAACGTTCGATCGCCGGGGCGTCCCGGGGGCTCTGGTCGCAGGGCTGGGCCCGCTTTCGTCGGAGCCGGTTCGGCATGGCGGGAGCGCTGATCGTTCTCGCGCTCTATCTCGTCGCGATCGCCGCCCCCCTTCTCACGCCCTACGATCCGATCGCGCAGGGGGACGTGCCGAGGATGCGCTACGTTCCGCCGTGCCGGGAGCATCCTCTCGGGACCGACAAATTCGGCAGGGACGTTTTCGCCCGCGTCGTGTACGGCTCGCGCGTCTCGCTCACGATCGGGCTCCTCGCGGCGGCGATCACGGTCATCCTCGGCTCTCTCGTGGGCGCGGCGGCCGGTTATTTCGGCGGAGCCGCCGACGCGATTCTCATGCGGATCGTCGACGCGCTGCTCTCGATACCGCGGCTGTTTCTGCTCCTCACCTGCGTCGCGCTCTTTTCGGGATCGGTGTGGCTCATTGTCGTTCTTCTCGGGGCGACGGGCTGGATGGCGACCGCCCGCCTCGTGCGCGCGCAGGTGCTCTCGCTCAGGAATCTCGATTATATAAAGGCCGCGGAGGCGCTCGGGGCGGGGGGGAGGGGCGTCATCTGGAGACATCTCATCCCGAACACGCTGAGCGTCATCATCGTCGCGGCGACGCTGCGGATCGGGGGCATCATTCTCGCCGAGGCTTCCCTCGGTTTTCTCGGGCTCGGCGTGCCGCCGCCGGCGCCGAGCTGGGGCCAGATGGTTTTCGAGGGGCGCGAGGCGCTCATGAGCGCCTGGTGGCTTTCGACCTTTCCAGGAATCGCGATTGCTGTTACCGTGATCGGGTTCAACCTTCTCGGCGACGCCCTGAAGGATGCATTCGATCCGAGACAGATCGGATGACGCGGAAAGCGGGGATGCGGGCGCTCGCGCGCGCCGCCGAGGCCTGACGGTATGGAAACGCTGCTCAAAGTGGATACGCTCCGAACGGTCTTCGAGACCGCGGAAGGTGCCGCGCGCGTCGTCGACGGCGTGAGCTTCGAGATCGCGCCCGCCGAGGCGGTGGGGCTCGTCGGCGAATCGGGCTGCGGCAAGAGCGTGACGGCGCTTTCGATCATGCGTCTCGTCGCTTCGCCTCCCGGCCGGATCGACGGGGGTTCGATCCTCTTTGAGGGAAAGGATCTCCTCGCGCTCTCCGAGAAGGAGATGCGGCGGGTGCGCGGCAATAAGATATCGATCGTTTTCCAGGAACCCCTCACGAGCCTCAATCCCGTTTTCACGTGCGGGGAGCAGGTGCGCGAAGCGATCGCGCTCCATCAGAAGCTCTCCCGGTCCGATTCGAAGGCGAAAGCGATCGAGATGCTCCGGCTCGTGCGGATTCCCGATCCGGAAAAGCGCTACGGCGCCTACCCGCACCAGATGAGCGGCGGGATGCGCCAGCGCGTGATGATCGCGATGGCCCTGAGCTGCGAGCCCCGGCTTCTCCTCGCGGACGAGCCGACGAGCGCTCTCGACGTTTCGGTTCAGGGACAGATCATCGAGCTCCTCCGCGAGCTCCAGGAGCGCATGCACATGGCGGTGCTCCTCATCACGCACGACCTCGCCGTCGTCGCCCAGATGGCGAGCCGCGTCATCGTGATGTACGCGGGAGTGATCGTCGAGGAGGCGCCGGTCGGCCCTCTCTTCGAGAAGCCCGCGCACCCGTACACGGAAGGTCTCCTCGGTTCGATCGCCCGGCTCGGACGGGCGGGGGGAAGGCTCGCGACGATTCCGGGAAACGTGCCCGACGCGTTCAGGCTTCCGCCGGGCTGCCGGTTCAGCGACCGGTGTCCGAAGAGATTCGAGAAATGTTTCGCGGCGGAGCCGCCGCTCATCGATCTTTCGCCGGGGCGCCGCGCGCGCTGCTGGCTGTGCGGAGGATGAGGATGGAGATCTTCTCGGCGCAGGGGATACGGAAGTACTACCGCTCGTCGGCGGGGCTCTTCTTCGGGAGCGGCGCCGTCGTGAAGGCGGTCGACGGCGTCGATCTCGCGCTCGAGCAGGGCACGACGCTCGGGCTCGTCGGCGAATCGGGCTGCGGCAAGAGCACGCTCGCGCGCGTCCTCATCCGCCTCGAGGAGCCGACCGCGGGGAGCATCCGTCTCGGCGGCGAGGATTTCCTCGCCCTCAGGGGGAAGGCCCTGCGCGCGGCGAGGCGCAGGATACAGATGGTGTTCCAGGACCCCTATTCCTCCCTCAATCCGCGCCTCAGCGTGGGGAGCACGATCGCGGAGGGAATACGGATACACAAGCTCGCCAGGGGCGCCGAGGTGAAGGAGCGCGTCGCGAAGCTCCTCCACAAGGTCGGGCTTCCCCCCTCGGCGGCTTCGAAATATCCGCACGAGTTCTCCGGAGGCCAGAGGCAGCGCATCGGCATCGCGCGTTCGCTCGCGGTCGAACCCGAGGTGCTCATCGCGGATGAGCCGGTCTCCGCCCTCGACGTTTCGGTGCGGGCGCAGATCATCAATCTCCTGAAGGACCTTCAGAAGGACATGGGGCTCACCTACCTTTTCATCGCGCACGACCTCGGCATCGTGGAGCACATGAGCGACGCGGTCGCCGTGATGTACTGCGGGAAGATCGTCGAGCGATCGCCGACGCGGGATCTCTTCAGAGAGCCTCTCCATCCCTACACGCAGGGGCTCATCGCCTCCGTCCCCGTCGCCGATCCGTTCGGCGCGCGGGTCCGGGCGGCCATTCCGGGAGACGTTCCGAGCCCCGTGAACATCCCTCCCGGCTGCGCCTTCAATCCGCGTTGCCCGCGCGTGATGGACATATGCCGCGTCGAAAGGCCGGATCTCATCGAGGCCGGTCCCGGCCGCGCGGTTCGCTGCTGGCTCCATCAACCGCACGGCGCGCGGGCTTGAACGGGCGCTGCGGCGACGGGCGTGGAATCGACGGATTCCATCGACGGCTTTTTGTTTGACACGCGGCGATTCCTGCCCTAGATTATTAAGGTTTAGTGGGCAAATTATGCTCATTCCGTATATCAGATTGTGATCATATCAATTCCAGAGCACGCATGCACATCTCTTCGCAGGAGCAGTCGATGATCGAGGAGCATCTGAACCTCATCCGTTCGAAGGAAGCCGAATCGAGGGATCGCGTCGTTGCGGCCGAGGCGAAGGCAGTCGAGCTCGTCGAGAAGGAGCGCGAAAACGCCTGGAAGCTCCTCGACGAAGAGCGGCTGAAAGCGGCCGAGCTCGAGCGCTCGCTCCTCGCCGCCGCGCGGCGGAACGCCGACGAGAAGATATCGGCGCTCCGCGCCGAGAACGCCAAGAAGCTCGCCGGGCTCGCCGTTCTCGCCAAGAAAAGCTACGAAAAGGCGATCGATATGATTCTAAAGGAGTTTCGCGCGGGCGTCTGAGTTTCTCGGGACACGCTGTGTCCGTCGGGGAGTCCGGGAGAGAATCGAATGGCCGTCGGCAGAATGCTGAAAGTCCAGCTCATCGTCCACTCCGCCGTGAAGGACGAGGTTATGGCCTTTCTGCGCGAAGCGGGAGTCGTCGAGGTCACCGACGTCTCGCTCGAGGGGTTCCGCGGGCAAGTCGACGAGGAGGAGACGGGGCGGTTCGCCCGGCTCGCCGACAAGGCCGACGCGGCGATACGCTTTCTCGATCCCTACGTCAAGAAACCGTCGTTCGCGGAGCGGCTGCGCAGCGGTCCGGTGCGGGTCACTGCTGCGGACGTCGAGAAAGCGATGGCGGCGGTCGACGTCGAGAGCGTCGCGCTGCGCTGCGCCGAATTCGAGAGCTCGATGCGGAATTCCCGGGACGAGCTCGCCTGGAGCATGGATCTTGCGCGCGAGCTCGAGCCATGGAGCTCGATCTCGGCCCCCCTCGAATCCCTCTCCACCGCCCGATACGTGCTTCAGTTCTGGACCTTCCCCGAAAAGATTTTCGACGCCGCACTCGCCCAGGCGTACGAGGCGCATCCGTTCGTCCAGCATGACGAGATCGCGCGCGCCGGCGGTAAGGTGTACGCGGGCGTCATCGTGCCGCGCGCCGAGGCCGAATCGGTGGCGGAGCTTCTCAAACAGGCCGGAGCGGTCCGGAACGCCTTCGAGGGGCTCGCCGGCACGCCGGCGGACATTATCGAGAGACAGAAAAGCGGGTGGGCAGAGCTCGAGGCGAAGATCGCCCGGATCGAGGAGGACGCGCGCGGGCTGTCGCGCGTGCGTCCCGAGCTTCTCGTCCTGTCCGACTACTTCCGCGAACGGCACGGGCTGCTCGAGATCGAGCGGCATTTCCATCGCACGGAGCGCACGTTCGTGCTCGAGGGTTGGATGCGGGCGATCGACAAGCGCAGGATAGAGAAGGAGCTCGCGAAACGGTGGAGCGAGTGCGATCTCGTTACGCGGCCGCCGCGGGAAGGAGAGGATCCGCCGACCGAGCTCGAGAACAGGCGGGCCGTTCAGCCGTTCGAATTCATCATGACCCTGTACGGGAGACCGCTGTACGGGGAGATCGACCCGACACCGCTCCTCGCGCCCTTCTTCATCCTCTTTTTTGCGATGTGCATGAGCGACGCCGGGTACGGCCTCGTGCTCGGAGCGCTGTGCGCTTTCTTCCTCTTCAAGTTCAAGATACAGGGAGGAATGCGGCAGCTCCTCATGGTGCTTTTCGTCGGTTCGATCCTCACGCTGTTCGTCGGGGTCGCGACCGGCGGCTATTTCGGCATCGACGCGAAGGTGCTCCCCGCGTCTCTCACGAAGCTCATGCTCATCAATCCGCTCGAGGAGCCGATGAAGATGCTCAATATCGCGTTCCTCATCGGGTTCGTGCATATTCTGTTCGGTATCGGGGTTCGTATGGTCGTGAACTTCAGGGCCGGCCTCTGGACCGACGCCGTCTTCGACGATTTCGGCTGGATCGTCTTTCTCCTCTCGCTCGGCCCGCTCGGATATGCGTTCGTTCTCGGCGGCGCCGTGCCGGCGCCGATCCTCTTCTGGTGCGGCCGCGTCGCGCTCGGCCTCGCGGCGGTGCTGTTCGTCGCCGGGGCCCGCAAAGAGAAGAACAAGCTCGTCGGGGGCTTCAAGAGCCTCCTCAAGTTCTACAGCATCACCGGATATTTTTCGGACGTGCTCTCGTACGCTCGTCTCCTCGCGCTCGGGCTCGCCGCGGCCGCGATCGGCATCGCGATCAATCAGATCGCCGGGATGGTGAAAGGGCTCCCCTTCTACACGGGCTACCTCGCCGCCGTCGTCGTTCTCGTGCTCGGCCATTCATTCAATCTCGCGGTGAACGTGCTCGGCGCGTTCGTCCACTCGGCGCGACTTCAGTACCTCGAGTTCTTCAATAAGTTCTTCACGGGGGGCGGGCGCGAGTTCCGTCCCTTCAGGAGCGAACGTCGTTACACGGTCGTCAGGGAAACGGGAACCAAGATCTAACGGAAGGAGAACGGTATGCTCGGTTTCATGTTGGTGCTCCTGGGAGCGGCTCTCGCCGCGGGGCTCGCCGGGACCGGTTCGGCGATCGGCTGCGGCATCGTCGGTATGGCGGCGAGCGGCGTCGTGAGCGAGGACCCGAGCAAGTTCGGGCGCCTGCTCCTGCTCCAGGCACTACCCGGGACGCAGGGTATTTACGGGATGGTGGCTCTCTTCATGATCATCAACACGGTCGTCGGGTGGGGCGTGCCGCTCAACCAGATCCCGGTCCGGACGGGGCTCGAGATCTTCGCGGCCGCGCTTCCGATCGCGATAGCCGGATTCTCCTCCGGAGTTTACCAGGGCAAGGTCTGCGCCGCCGCGTGCAGCCTCACGGCGAAGCGCCCGAACGAGGTCGGCAAGGGCCTCGTGTTCGGCGTGGTCATCGAGACCTACGCGGTTCTCGGTCTCCTTGCCACACTCCTTCTCCTGCAGCGGGTCGCCCTGTAGGGCTGTTGTCGTGACCGACAGGAAGGCGTCATGTCGATCGAGAATATATTGAAGAAAATCGAGGAAGAGACCGGGGCGGCGGCGGAGGAGATCCTCCGCGCGGCCGGGACCCGGGTCGCCTCCGTCCGCGAGGAGGGGGAACGCGGCGGCGCGAAGCTCCGCGAGGAGCTCGAGAGCCGCGCGCGCGCGAAGGCCTCCGACGAAGAGCGGCGGCTCGTCGTCGGCGAGGAGCTCGAGCTCCGGAAGGCTTCTCTCGAGCGCAGACGCGAGATCCTCGGCGAGGTTTACGCCGAGGCGCGGAAACGGATCGAGAAGCTCCCGCCGGACGACTATCTCAAGCTCATCTCGTCGTTCATTCTGAAGAACGCGATCTCGGGAAAAGAGGAGATCGTCGTTCCCGCGTCGCAGCGGAGGATGTTCTCGGAAGGTTTCGTCGATTCGCTGAACCGGGCGCGGGGCGCGGGCGCGGCGTTCGCCGTCGCCGAGACTCCGGGAGAGTTCGCCTGGGGGGTCGTTCTGCGCGAGGGACAGCGCCGGGTCGATCTCACGCTGGAAGTCTTGTTCCGGCAGCTCGCGGCGCGCGTCGAGTCCGCCGTGGCAGG
>JBFYZM010000322.1:0-3762 GCA_041309505.1 Candidatus Krumholzibacteriota bacterium | reverse complement strand
TTCTCGGTCATATCGATCGTGTTCGCCTTCTCGTCGACGACGAAGTAGAGTTCCTCGTCGAGCTCGGGGATGCGCTTGTCCCGCATGAGCTCGTTCTCGACGGAAAGCATGAGCTTCTCGTATCCGGGCTTCTTGCGAAGCTTCGTGAATTTCTTGTTCTTCGGATCCCCTCTGCGCGCGAGGAGGAGATTGACGCCGATATCGTCGCCCGCGGCATCCTCCGCGTCCTCCTGCCGCTCGACCTTCGTCATGAGATCGTTGATCTCCTGCTTCTGCTTGCGCACGAGAAGCTCGACCTTGTTCCTGAGGTACGCGTAGTTGTCGGCGAGCGCCGAACCGGAAACAGCCCCCGATATGATGAGAGGGGTTCGCGCCTCGTCGACGAGCACGCTGTCCACCTCGTCGACGATCGCATAGAAATAGCCGCGCTGAACCTGGTACTGCTTGCCGGGCTTCATGTTATCGCGGAGGTAATCGAAGCCGAATTCGTTGTTGGTCCCGTAAGTGATATCGCTCGCGTACACGCGCTGGCGATCCTCGGTTTCCATTTCGTTCTGCAGATAACCGACGCTCACGCCGAGATACCGGTAGATCTCTCCCATCCATTCGGCGTCGCGCCGGGCGAGGTAATCGTTCACCGTGACGAGATGAGCGCCCTTCTTGGCGAGGGCGTTGAGATAGAGGGGCATCGTCGCGACGAGCGTCTTCCCTTCGCCGGTCGCCATCTCCGCGATTTTGCCCTGATGGAGCACGATCGCCCCGGCGATCTGGGTATCGAAGGGAACCATGTCCCAGGTTATCGGATGCCCGACGACGTTCCAGGTGCGGCCGACGAGCCTTCTGCACGCTTCATAGGCGAGGCCGTACGCTTCGGGAAGCAGCTGCTCGATGGTCTCCCCCTCCCGAATCCGCGAAACGAACTCCTCGGTTTTCTTCGGAAAATCCGCTTCGCCGAGCTCGCGGTACCGCTCGGCCCATACCTTGACCGCGGCGATCTCGTCCACGAGGCGGCTCATGAGCCTCGTTTTTCGATCGCCGAATAATTTCTGCATCAAACCCTTCATCGATGCGAAACCTCCGTTTCGACAACACAATAACAAATCGGAGATGCGATGGCAAGGAGGCGCCTGACGTTCCAACGAGCGGGCGGCGCCACGAGCCCCGCCCATCCCGTCCCCCGCGTCCCTCAGGAAGCGGCCGCGGCTCCGAGCCGCAGCGCATGAAACACACCCCCGTTGGAACCGAAATAGATTTGCTTTCCATCCGTCCCGGGAGATGAATAGATAGGCGACGCGGCGCGGAACATGCCTGTCTGCTTGCCGCTCGCCGCGTCGACGGCGACGAGCTCCGCCGCGTACGTCGTGACGAAAACGGCGGCGCCGGCGATGAGCGGCTTCGAACGCACCGCCCCTCCCACGTCGCGCTTCCATCGAAGCTCCCCGTCGAAGGAAAGCGAGTAGAGCGTTCCCTTTTCCGTTCCGATATAGATTGCGTCCCGGTCGCATGCAGGGGAACCGTCGACGGCGGAGTCGGCCCGGAATCTCCATCGGCGCTCCCCCTTCGAGAGCGAGAATCCGTGCACCGCCCCGTCCTTCGCGCCGAGGACGACGCGATCGCGTTCCTGGTCGCACGCGGGGCTCGAGGCCACGCCGGCGCCGACGTTCGTTCTCCAGAGGATCGTTCCTTTGCGATCGAGCCTGACGAGCGCTCCGTCCGTCGTAACTGCCAGGATATAATCCTTACCCACGGCCAGGTTGGCCCTGATCGACGGTCCGAGCTTCTTCTCCCACAGCTTCCGCCCGTCTCCGAGGCGCACCGCGAATATTCTACCGTCGGTTGTCGCCGCAAACACGATATCGCCGGAGCGCTCGGGCGTGCTCACGATCTTCGAACGCGTCTGAAACGACCAGAGCGCCTTTCCCGAATTCGCGTCGAGGCAGGTAACGGCGCCCCGGTAATCCGCGCAGATCACGCGATCCTCCGCGCAGCACGGCGAGGCTCCGATCCCGGCTCCCGAACGGTATTTCCATGCAAGCTCCCCTTCGGGCGTGAACGCGTAAAAATATCCGTCCCTGCATCCGAAATACACCTTCCCGCGGCAATACCGGGCGGAAGATGTGATCGGAGCCCCGAAAACGGTTTTCCACGCTTCGCTCAGATCGAAGCGTTCCGCCTCGTCCGCTCCATCCGATCCCTTCCCGACCATGGTTGAAGGGGTTCCCGCGACACCGGATTCGGACGATTCCTTCTTCGCCGCGTCGACCGCGCCGAGAAGCGCCTTCGTCTCCGCAGGCCCGGGCGATGTATCCCGCGTCGCGAGCGATCCAAAGAGGATGACGAGCGCGATGGCTCCCGCGAGAGCGCCCGCGGCGATCGGAACGTTTATGCGCCTTCGGCCGGATACGGGTCGTTCCTCGGGCACGGCGATTTCCTCGCCTGTCCCGCCCTTCCAGTGCAGCGCGGGAAAAGAGCGAGAGACCGCGAGATCCATTCCCATATCCCGAGGAAATTCGAAGGACGGGAAGAAAACGCTGTTTCGCAGCGATTCGTCGTACCGCGCGACGAATTCGGCCGACGGGGCCAGGATGACCGTATGCTCCCCATCCGCGAGGGTGAAATGGTAGAGCGCGAACATATCTTCGGGCGCTTGCCGGAAAAGATCGCGCTGATCCTTTCCTTCCCGGAGGGGAACCTCGGAAAAGCCTTTCAGCGATTCGGCGGAATCCCGCCGGCCCGTCCTTCCGTCGCCGTGCACGAGCGCAGCGTCCCGGTTGCAGAGGATGTGCACGTCATTCCCGCGGCGAATCTCGATCATAATGAGGACGTCCCGGAGAATATCCCGTTCTTCACCGGCGTCCTTTGCGAGAGTCTGTACCTGTTCGAGAAAGCGGGAGAAATAATGCGCGGGCGCCCCGAGTCGCGACGCCGAAACCGCTTCCCTGAAAAGAGCCCTCAGAACCGGTTCCTGCTCGGGAGTCCCCGGCGAGAAGAAAAGGAAAAACTCCTCCCCGCCTTCCCTGCCGGGAATCTCCTGGTACACGAGAGCGTCCTTGGTACCCTGGGCTCCAAAACATACGAAGGAAGTACGCTTCATCTCCATCACCCCGGAGCCCGAGGGTAGATTGGCCGGTGAAAAATTGCAATAGATATCGATGCGGACGGGCCGAGGCGTCGTGCTCAGGCGATGCGCGAGAAGATTCCTTTGACTCCCGCCACCATCTTGTCGATGGGACCGGTTTCTTTCTTGTCGTCGTCCTCATCGCCGCCGATCGAAAGGTATTTCTTCGCGATCGGATTTTCGGGGTCCCATTTTATGGCCTCTTTGAAATGCTTGACCGCGACCTTCTTGAGCCCCGCTTTGAAGTACACGAAACCGAGGTTCGCGTGATAATCGGCGTTGTAGAATTCCATTTCGATCGCCTTGAGACAGGCGTCGCGAGCCTCGTGGAGACGCGTGTTGAGCATGGCGAGACAGAAGCCGTACCAACTGTGATAGGCCGGGTTCATCGGATCGTACTTGATCGCCGCCTTGAAGAGCAGCGCGGCTTTGTCGAAACGCCCGCTGCGCATCGCTTCCTTCGCCTGTGTGAAGGAGAGCATGGCCGAACGGCGATCCTTCTCCTGAATGGCGACCGCATCCTTCGTGCCCCCCTTGCTCTGGCGCAGCGATTCGTCGTAGGTCGCGCGCTTCCCGGAATCGCTCAGGATTCCGTATGCTTCGTTGAACACCTTGAACCGCTCGCGCATCTCCGGAGTGTACCC
>JBFYZM010000321.1:0-4308 GCA_041309505.1 Candidatus Krumholzibacteriota bacterium | reverse complement strand
TCGGTCTCGCCTACCGGAGCCTCGTCGGGGGCGTGGGGGAAACGGAAGCGGTCTCCCGCGCGCTGAACGACGTGGGGCTCTCCCCCGAAATGTTCTCCGGGAGAAACACGTTCCATCTCTCTCAGGGAGAGAAACGGCTCGTCGCCCTCGCCTCCGTGCTCGTATTCGACGCCGAGCTCTTGTGTCTCGATGAGCCGACGATCTTTCTCGACGGGGCGGCGCGCCGGCGGCTCCGCGCGGCGCTCGACCGGCTCACGGCGCGGGGCGCGACGCTCGTCGTCGCCTCGCACGACGAGGATTTCCTCGGCGACTGCACGGACCGGATCGTGGCGCTGGAGAAAGGGAAAATCGCCTAGATGCGTTTGCGCGCTTGCGCGCGGGAGAGCGATGGTGTAGACTCTCAGGCCTTCCGTCCTTCGCGCTGTTTCGGCGAATGCGAACGGAAGGGGCGCGCGGCCGAAGCGCCGCGCGGAACAAAGGGGTTTCCGTCGCATGCATGGAGGGAAGAAAGATGAGAAGAAGCGCGCGTCATGCGTTTCTCATCCTTTTGATCGCGGGGATCGCATCCTTCATCTCGTGCTCAAAGGGTATTGAAATGCAGTTCAAGGAATTCGTCGACGCCCACGTCGCAAAGCTCCAGCCGCTCGAGAAGGAGTCCAACCTTGCCTACTGGCAGGCGGCCATTTCCGGCAAGGAAGAGGATTACAAGAAATATTCCGACGCGCAGCTCACAATGGAGAAGCTCTACACGAACGCCGAGGAGTTCGCGTTCGTGAAGAAGGCGAAGGAGTCGCTCAAGCTCAAGGACCCGCAGCTTCAGCGCACGGCCGACATCCTCTATCTCAGGTATCTCGGGAACCAGACCGATTCGCTTCTCCTCAAGCAGATGATCGACATCGCGGCCGCCATGGAGAACCGCTTCACGGTGTACCGCCCCGTCGTCGGCGGCAAGGAAATAACGACGAACGACGTCTATCGCATTCTCGGCGAGGAGAAGAGCAGCCTCAAGCGCCGCGAGACGTGGGAGGCGAGCAAAGGGGTCGGGCCGATCGTGCTCGACAGCCTGCTCCAGCTCGTGAAGCTCCGCAACGAATCGGCGAAGAAAGTCGGATTCGACAACTTCTACACGATGTCGCTCACGCTCGCCGAGCAGAACGAGGACGAGCTCGTGAAGCTCTTCGCCGAGCTCGACGAGCTCACCCGCGAGCCGTTCCTCATGATGAAGAACGATCTCGACGCGGACCTCGCGAACAGCTACCGGATCAAGGCCGCCGATCTCCGTCCGTGGCATTACCACGATCCGTATTTCCAGGAGCTTCCGCAGGTCGGCGAAATCGACCTCGACAAATACTACAAGGGCACGGATCCGGTCGAGATCGCGAAAGTCTTCTTCGCGGGGATCGGCATGAACGCCGACGACATTCTCGCGCGGAGCGATCTCTACGAAAAGACCGGCAAGAACCCCCACGCCTTCTGCACCGACATCGATCGCGCGGGGGACATCAGGATTCTCGCGAATATGAAGGACAACGGCTACTGGATGGAAACGATCCTCCACGAGCTCGGGCACGGGGTCTACGACAAGAACCTCGACATGAATCTCCCGTTCCTCCTGAGGACCTATCCGCACCTCTGCGTGACGGAAGCCTCGGCCGAGTACTTCGGACGCCTCTCGCACGATCCCGCGTGGATGAAGGCGGCGCTCGGCCTCGACGACAAGGACCTCGAGAAGGTCGCCCCCGTTCTCACCGAATCGCTGCGCATGAAGCAGCTCATCTTCGCGCGCTGGTGCCAGGTGATGTTCCACTTCGAGCGGGCGCTGTACAAGGATCCCGACCAGGATCTCAACACGCTCTGGTGGGATCTCGTCGAGCGGTACCAGTTCGTGAAGCGTCCCGAGGGGCGGAACGCTCCCGACTGGGCGACGAAGATACACATCGTCATGAGCCCGGTGTACTATCACAACTACCTGCTCGGAGAGCTCATCGCCTCCCAGCTGCAGCACCATATCGACGCGCAGGTGCTCGGCGGCGCGGCGGGTATCTACGGCAACCCCGCGGTCGGCGCGTATCTCAAGGAGTCGGTGTACGCGAAAGGGGACGTCATGCCGTGGAACAAGCTCGTCGAATCCGCGACCGGCGAGCCGCTCACGGCGCGTTACTTCGCCGAGCAGTTCGTGAAGGCCGCCCATTGATCTGGCTCCTGCCGGCGGCCCTCTGTTCGATCGTTATCGCCCTCATCCTCAAGGTGAACGAGGGGAGGAGCGGAAGCCGCATTCTGATCGCCGGGGCGAACTATCTGGTCGCCTCGGCGATTTCTTTTCTCATGCTCGGCGGGAGAATCCCGCATCCGGGGACCGCGACCCTCGCGCTCGGGCTCGCGGCCGGAGTCATCTACGTGCTCGGGTTCCTGCTTCTCATGGCCGGCATCGCGCGGCTGCCGCTCGCCGTGCCGGTCACGATCGCGCGCCTGTCGGCCGCGCTCCCGGTCGTCGTCGCCGTGCTGTTCTGGGCCGAGAAGCCCGGAGTCTTCCAGTGGCTCGGATTGTCGCTCGGGCTCGCCGCCGTTCTGATCTTCGGGTGGAGCTTCTCCGGTCCGGGACGCGGCTCCCGCGTCGGAGGGCGGGCCGCGCTGATCGTTCCGGCGCTCTTCGTCGTGTTGGGCCTCGGCGACGTCGCGCTCAAGGCGTTCCGGGAGACGGCGAGCGATCTCGACCGGCTCGCGTTCACGTGGATACTCTTCACGGGGGCGGCGGTTCTCACGTGGATTCTCATCGGAGTGCGCCGGATCCGCTTCGACGGGCGGACCTTCGCGCTCGGGCTTCTTCTCGGCGTCCCGAATCTCTTCAGCACCGTGTTCACGTTGCTCGCGCTCCGCGCCGTCCCCGCCTCGATTGCGTTTCCTTTCATCAATCTTACCGTCATCGTCGGCACCACGCTCGCCGGATACATTCTCTGGAAAGAGCGCCTGAGGGGGATGAGCGTCCTCGGGCTCGTCGTCGCGGCTTCGGCGATCGTGCTTCTTTCCGTGCGCTAGTTGTTCCGTAATGATATTTCGGGAGTGGGCCGTTAGCGGTAGATTCTCTTGAGGCCGCCCCATGAGCTCTTTTCGACACCGACGGAGCAGGCGGGGCCGTATGCGCCCATACCGATGCCGCCGCACGGGACCGGTACGTTCGTGCCGGCACAGGGGGAGGGCCCTTGGAGAAAGAAATTGCCGCTGTGGGGGATGCCGCAGAAGAGCGGATCCGCCGAGATGTTGCCGTTCGTTCCGGTCTGATCGCCCAGAGTGCCGTCGTAGTCGATATCATTGTTCCACACGTCGTTGCAGGTGCAGGCGATATTTTCGACGGGGCACGACGCGCTGATGCCGTGGGAACCGTCGACGATGACGTTGTTTGAGATGGTGAGAAGCCCGTTGATCGTTCGCGCGTATATTTGCACATGGCCGGGATTCGAAAACGTGTTGGACCGGATCGCAGCATCGGTCGCCTTGTATATGTAAATTACGGACGCGGTGTTGTCGAAGAAGAGGTTGTGCTCGATTTCCACCGAGGGAGAGCTCCAGATCCTGATCACATAGGAATACTTGTTCGACACGAAGCGATTGTTCGCGATTCTCACGGAAGCGGAATCGACGTTGATCGTGAAACTATTGCTGCCCAAAGATCCCGAGACATGATTGCTCATCGTGAAGCCCTCGACGGTGCAGAGCCCCGGCGTCGACCGGATGTCGAACGCATAGCACCCCTCGTTGACCGCTATCGGGACACCCTGTATTCTCGTGACGTCGGGACCGCCCTCGCTAATCACGTGAACGGCCTTTCTGAAGATACCGATTCCGTCCGGCTCATAATAGGTGCCGGGCGCGATGAGGATGGTGTCGCCGTTTTGCGCCGCGTCGATTGCGAGATAGATATATTGATGCTCGCTCGGCACCCTGATTGTCGCGGGGAGCGCCGCGCGAGCGAGCAGGAGGCCCATCGAACATAGCACAATCGCCCTTTTCATTGTTCTCCCTTCGGCCGCATACTCATTGTAGCAGATTTCTTCCGCACCCGGGCAAAAAGTTCTTGCGTAGCATACGCGACTCCGCTACGATACCCGCATATGTTACGGCCTTTTAATCTGGCCCGGGAGGCCAGGAAAGGAAGACCAGTGGATTCCCACCCATCCTCTCCGGCCGGGTGGATTTTTTTCGCCCGCTCCCGTCGCAGCGAGGAGGTTCTTCGTTGATGATTCAGAGAAAATCGGTCGTCATGGACGCCCTGCAGATACACCGCACGATCATGCGCATCGCGCACGAGAT
>JBFYZM010000320.1:0-9284 GCA_041309505.1 Candidatus Krumholzibacteriota bacterium | reverse complement strand
GAAAGGGCGTTACAAGTTCACCGTGGACGTGGCGAAGCTTCGGCCCGTCGAGGAGTACCTGAAACCGCAGGGGAGATTCAGGCATCTCACGCCCGAGCTCATCGGCGAGATTCAGGCGCGGGTCACCAAGGAATACGAGAAGCTTCAAGCGAAAGCTTCGATGCTGTAGGGCGCGGCGATGGAAGAAAAAGTAAAAGCGATAATCAAGAAATACGGAAGCGACAAGAGCTTCATCATACCCATTCTCCAGGATATCCAGCGCGAGTTCAACTATCTTCCCCGCGAGGCGCTCGACGCGCTCTGCGCGAATCTCGGCGTCTCGCAAAGCCTCGTCTATCATCTGGCGACCTTTTATCGCGCGTTCAGCCTCACGCCGAAGGGAAAGTACCGTCTGAGCCTCTGCGTGGGGACGGCGTGCCACGTGCGCGGTGCCCCGCAGATATCCGATCACGTCGAACGGACGCTCGGCATCAAGCCGGGAGAGACGTCGAAGGACCTCGAGTTCAGCTTCGAGACGGTCAATTGCCTCGGCGCCTGCGCGCTGGGCCCCATCCTCGTCGTGAACGACGAATATCACGGGCAGATGACGATAGCGAAGACGAGCAAGGTGCTCAAAAGCATCGGCGCGAAAGTTGAGACCGATGAAGAAGCTTAAGTCGGCGAAGGATCTCGCGAGCCTGCAGGACGCGCTTCGGAAGGGGCGCGATCCGAAGAAGCCGTGCATCGTCATATGCGCGGGCACCGGGTGCCTCGCCTACGGCACGCAGAAGCTGATCGACAACTTCCGTTCGGAGATCGCGAAGCAGAAGCTCGAGGGCACGGTCGACGTGCGGACGAGCGGCTGCCACGGATTCTGCGAGCGCGGACCGCTCGTCGTCATTCACCCGAAAGGGATTTTCTACCAGCGCGTGAAGCTCGACGACGCTGCGGAGATCATCGCGAAGACCGTGCTCAAGGACGAGGTCATCGACCGCCTCGTCTACCGGGATCCCGTCACGAAGGAGAAGATTCTTCACGAGCACGACGTTCCGTTCTACAAGAAGCAGACGCGTCTCATATTCGGGATGAACGGGCAGATCGACCCGACGAGCATCGACGATTATCTCGCGATCGGCGGTTATTCCGCGCTCGCCAAGGCGCTCGCGGGCATGAAGCCCGAAGGAGTCGTCGAGGAGATCATCAAAGCGAACCTGCGCGGCAGGGGCGGCGGTGGATTTCCGACCGGTTGGAAATGGGATTCGACCCGCAAGGCGAAAGGCGAGCCCAAGTACGTCATCTGCAACGCGGACGAAGGGGATCCCGGCGCATACATGGACCGGAGCCTCCTCGAGGGAAATCCTCACGCGGTCCTCGAGGGGATGATTATCGGCGCGTACGCGATCGGCTCGAGCAAGGGATACATCTACGTCCGCAACGAGTATCCTCTCGCGGTAAGCAACATCACGCGCGCGATCGATACGGCGCGCGAATACGGTCTTCTCGGCGACGGCATTCTCGGCACGGGCTTCAGCTTCGACGTCGCGATCAACCGCGGCGGCGGCGCGTTCGTGTGCGGCGAATCCTCGGCGCTCTTCGCCTCGATCGAGGGGCGCGCCGGAGAGCCGCGCCAGAAGTACGTGCACGCCACGGACCGCGGGCTCTACGACAAGCCCACCTGCCTCAACAACGTCGAGACGTGGGCGAACGTGCCGCTCATCGTCGACAAAGGGGCCGACTGGTACGCGAAGATCGGCACCGAAAACAGCAAGGGCACGAAGATATTTTCCCTCGTCGGCAAGATCAACAACACCGGTCTCGTCGAGGTCCCGATGGGGATCACGCTGAGGGAGATCGTGTTCGGCATCGGCGGCGGGATTCCCAAGGGGAGGAAATTCAAGGCTATCCAGACGGGAGGCCCCTCGGGAGGCTGCATCCCCGAGCAATTCCTCGACATGCCGGTCGATTTCGACGAGCTTGCGAAGGTCGGCTCCATGATGGGTTCCGGCGGCATGATCGTCATGGACGACCGGAGCTGCATGGTCGACGTCGCCAAGTACTTCCTCAAGTTCCTCGAGGAGGAATCGTGCGGCAAGTGCACGCCGTGCCGCGAGGGCGTCAAGCAGATGAGGATTATCCTTGACCGGATCACCGAGGGGAAGGGTGAGGAAAGCGACATCGAGGCGCTCGAATGGATCGGCGCGGGCGTCGTCGACGGCTCCCTCTGCGCGCTCGGCGGTTCGGCGCCGAATCCGGTGCTCACGACGATCCGCTATTTCAGGGACGAGTACCTCGCGCATATCCGCGACAAGAAATGCCCGGCGGGGGTCTGCAAGGCTCTCGTCGCATACTCGGTCGTGAAAGACAACTGCACCGGATGCACCGCGTGCGCCCGCGTCTGTCCGACCAAGGCGGCGACCGGCGAGAAGAAGAAAGTTCATACGATTGACCAGGAAACGTGCATCAAATGCGGCGCCTGCTACGACGCGTGCAAGTTCGATGCGATACAGGTGAAATAATGGCGGACATGGTCACGTTCACGATAGACGGAAGATCGGTCGAGGCTCCCGCGGGAACCACGATCCTCGAAGCCGCGAAGAGCGCAAATATTCTCATCCCGAACCTCTGCCATAACGAGGAGCTCGCTCCGTACGGCGCCTGCCGCATGTGCATGGTCGAGACGACGCACAAGAAACGGACGAAGCTGGTCGTTTCGTGCATCGCGGAGGTTTCCGAAGGGCTCGAGGTCAAGACGAACACCGAGCGCGTGCGCAACGTGCGCACCCTTGTCATGCATCTTCTGCTCGCGAGGAACCCGAATCACCCCATTCTCAGGAAGATGGCGGCGGAGCTCGGGATCGAAAAGTCCCGTTTCGCCGTCGACTTCAAGGGCTGCATCATGTGCGGCCAGTGCGTGCGCGTGTGCCGCGAAGTCGTGGGCGTCTCCGCGATCGGGTTCGAGTCGCGGGGGCCGGCGCGAAAGATCGCGACGCCCTTCAACGAATCCCCCGCCGCGTGCATCGCGTGCGGATCGTGCCACTACGTGTGCCCCGTCGGCGTTATTCCGATGGAAGAGCATGACGGCGTCCGCACGATCTGGAAGACCGATTTTCCGATGGCGAAGTGCTCGAAGTGCGGAACGTATTTCGCCCCGGTGAAGCAGCTCGAATATTTCCGGAAGATCGCGAATCTTCCGGCGGATCATTTCGACACGTGCATCGATTGCCGCTCGACGAAGAAGTAGGGACGATATGCTGGAGATCAGATTTCACGGACGGGGCGGCCAGGGCGCGGTGACGAGCGCGGAGCTTCTCGCGGTCGCCGCCATCAGCGAAGGGCGCTACGCGCAGAGCTTCCCGAGCTTCGGGCCCGAACGCCGCGGCGCGCCGGTGGTCGCTTTTTCGCGCGTCGACGACAAGCCGATCAGGATGCGTTTCGCCGTGGGCGAACCCGACGTCGTCATCGTTCTCGATCCGAGCCTTCTCAAGATCGCCGGTCCCCACAAGGGTATCAAGAAGGGGGGCGTTCTCGTCATCAATACGGCGAAGAGCCCCGAGGAGATCAAGAAGGAGTTCGGCTACGAGGGTTTCCGCGTCGCGACCGTCGACGCCACGAAAATCGCGGTCGAGGAGCTCGGGCGGGCGATCACGAACACGACGATGCTCGGCGCCGCGGTCAGGATGACCGGCGTCATCAAGCCCGAATCGATCGAGAAGCCCCTGGAGCACCGTTTCGGAAGAATCGCCGCGCGGAATTTCAAATCTTTCAAGCGGGCGTTCGAAGAAGTGCGGGAATGAGCACCGGGGTGATATCCCGTAACCTGTTGTCCGGTCGTCGGTAGCGGCCGGGCATTTTTATTGCGCCCCGCCGGGAATAATAGCGTATAATTTCAGCGGTTCAAACGGGAGGAGCAGCGTGCCCGAACGCAACGATTTGATGGCCGGCGTTTCCGGTGTGCGGGGGATCGTCGGGAGCGGCATGAATCCCGAAATCGCCGCGCGATTCAGCGCGGCATACGCCTCACGGCTGTCCGCGGGAGCTCTCGTCGCGATCGGCCGCGATACGAGGGCCTCGGGACCGCTCATCGTTTCCGCGGTCGCGACGGCGCTCCGGTTCAAGGGAATCGGGGTCGTCGATCTCGGCGTCGCCTCCACGCCGACGGTCGAGATCATGACCGTGGAGCTCGGGGCCGCCGGCGGCATCGTCGTCACGGCGAGCCACAACGGGCCGGAATGGAACGCGCTGAAATTCCTCGATTCGCATGGGGAATTCCTGTCCGCGGAGACGATGGGGGATATCACGAAGCGGGCCCTCGGCACGGAGTGCCTTTTCGACTCGGCGCAGAGATTCGGTTCGCTCGCCGCGAACGACGCCGGGGACGCGATTCATATCGGGAAAATCCTCGAGCTCGGGCGCATCGATCGCGGGAAGATCGCGGCGCGCAAGCTCAGAGCGGTGGTCGACTGCGTGAACGGGGCGGGGAGCCGCATCCTGCCGTCGCTGCTCAGGAGTCTCGGCCTCGCCGTCGTCGAGCTCTATACCGATATCGAGGCGCCGTTTCCCCACGATCCGGAGCCGAAGCCCCAGAACCTCGCGGAGCTCTCGAAAGCGGTGGTGCGGGAGAAAGCGGATATCGGCTTCGCGTGCGATCCGGACGGCGACAGGCTCGTCCTCGTCGACGAAACGGGCTCGGTGCTCAGCGAGGAGCTCACGCTCGCGATCGCCGCTGATTTCGTGCTCGGAGAGGAAAAGGGCTCGCTCGTCGCCAATCTTTCGACGAGCCGCGTCATCGACGACGTCGGCGCGGCGCACGGAGCGAGCGTTCACCGCTCGAAGGTGGGAGAGGCGCACGTCGCGACGCTCATGAAGGAGACACGCGCGGCCATCGGCGGCGAGGGGAACGGCGGAGTCATCTATCCGAAGCTCCATTACGGCAGGGACGCCATGGTCGGAGCGGCTCTCGTGCTGCAATCGCTTGCGGAGGAGGGTTTGCCCCTTTCGAAGAAAGCCGGGTCGCTCCCGCGCTATTTCATTGTAAAAGAAAAGGTTGCGCTGAAAGGCGATTTCGCCCTCGCCGAAAAATCGCTCGGCAAGAAGTTTTCGGGAAGGGTAACCGCGATCGATGGTATAAGAATTGATATGGAGAGCGGATGGGTGCATCTGCGCAAGTCCAACACGGAACCGGTTGTCAGGATCATCGCGGAGGCTCGCTCGATCGAAGAAGCGCGGAGCCTCGCAAAGGAAGCGGGCGCTGTTCTATAAGAGGTGCTTGAATGTGCGGAATCATCGGATATATCGGCAAGAGCAATGACGTCGGCGCGATTCTCATCGAGGGGCTCAAGCGCCTCGAATACCGGGGGTACGATTCGGCGGGCATCGCGATCGTGCGCGACGGAGCCCTCGTGTGGGAAAAGACGGCGGGAAAGATCCAGCAGCTCGAGGACAAGCTCAAGGGCGTCGATCTGAGCGGGCATCTCGGTATCGCGCATACGAGATGGGCGACTCACGGCGAACCGAACCGGACGAACGCCCATCCGCATTTCGATTGCGGAAAGCGCATCGCCCTCATCCACAACGGGATCATCGAGAATTATCAAACGCTCAAGAAATCCCTGCAGGCGGAGAATCACGTCTTCACGACGGAGACCGATACTGAGACGCTCGTCCACCTCATCGAGAAGTACTACACGGGGAAGGATCTCGAGGTCGCGGTCCGCAAGGCGCTCGAGAAGGTCGAAGGCACCTACGGGATCCTCGTCGTTTCGGCGACGGAGCCTGACAAGATGGTGGCCGCCCGCAACGGGTCGCCCATCGTGATGGGAATCGGCGAGGACGAATACATCGTCGCGAGCGACGTCGCGGCGATTCTCAAGCACACGCGCCAGGTCATTTATCTCGAAGATCACGAGATGATCGTCGCCACCCGCGATAATTTCACCACGATGACGATCGAGAACGAATACGTGAGTCACGACGTTCACGAGGTCGATTGGGACCTCGAGATGATCGAGAAGGGCGGCCACGCCCATTTCATGCTGAAGGAGATCTTCGAACAGCCCGAAACGATCAGAAACGCGATGCGCGGGCGCCTCATTCCCTCGACCGGCGACGTGCGCCTCGGCGGGCTCGACATGACCGAAGAGCAGCTGCGGGCCGTGAAACGGATCCTTCTTATCGGCTGCGGGACGAGTTGGCACGCCGGCCTCATCGGCGAATACATGATCGAGGAAAAGACGCGCATTCCGGTCGAGGTCGAATACGCGAGCGAGTTCCGCTACCGCAACCCCGTCATCGAAGAGGGCACGGTCGTCTTCGCGATCAGCCAGTCGGGGGAGACGGTCGACACGCTCGCGGCGCTTCGCGAGGCTGAAAAACGCGGAGCGCGCTGCATGGGCATCTGCAACGTCGTCGGGAGCACGATCGCGCGCGAATCCCACGCGGGCGTCTATATCCACGCGGGCCCCGAGATCGGCGTCGCCTCGACGAAGGCGTTCACCTCGCAGATTACCGTTCTCGCGCTTCTCGCGCTCGTATTCGGGCGCCTCAGGACTATCTCGTCATCCGAAGGGCAGAAGATCATCCAGGCGCTCATGCACGTTCCCGATCAGGTGGCCGAGATTCTCACCATGCACGAGGCGATCCGGACGATCGCCGAAGAGTATTACCACCATAGCAATTTCCTCTATCTCGGCCGCGGGGCGAACTACCCGGTCGCCCTGGAGGGCGCCCTCAAGCTCAAGGAGATTTCCTATTTACACGCGGAAGGGTATCCGGCGGCGGAGATGAAGCATGGGCCGATCGCCCTCATCGACGAGAATATGCCGGTCGTTTTCATCTGCCCCCGCGACAACGCGTACCAGAAGATCGTCGGCAACATCTGCGAGGTGAAGGCGCGGAAGGGGAAGATCATAGCGATCACGAACGAGGGGAACAACGAGGTCGTCGAGATGGCGGATCACGTCATCTACATCCCGCGGACGCTCGATTTCCTCTATCCGATCCTCGCGGTGATTCCGCTCCAGCTCCTCGCGTACCACATCGCCGTGTTGAGAGGCTGCAACGTCGATCAGCCGCGCAACCTCGCGAAGAGCGTCACGGTCGAATAGGTCATCGAACAGCCGCGGGAGATCCGCGGCACGGCAAGGAGGCGCGATGAAGAAACCGGTGCGCACGGACGCGGCGCCCGCCGCGATCGGACCGTACAGCCAGGCGATTCGCGCGGGCGATTTCCTGTTCGTTTCGGGGCAGCTCGGGCTCGATCCCGCGACGAAGAAGATGGTCGAGGGGGGTGTCGCCTCCGAGGCCGAGCGAGCTCTCAAGAATATCAGCGCCATACTCGAAGCCGCCGGGGGAACGCTGGCGGACGTCGTCAAGACAACCGTGCTTCTTCAGTCGATGGACGATTTTGCGCGGCTCAACGAGGTGTATGCGCGGTTTTTCACCGGCGAGCCTCCCGCGCGCGCGGCCTACCAGGTGGCGAGACTTCCGCTCGGCGCTCTCGTCGAGATCGAAGCGATCGCTTATCTGGGGGCATGAACGGCTTTACACGATTCCCCGCGATCATTATTATTGACCGTACGGGAGCGGATGGGTTCTGGTGGACCTCGAGGACTTCAAATCCTTCTGCCGGGTGCTAAAACCATCCGGGGTGGGTTCGATTCCCACACGTTCCCGCCATTTTCGAACGACCGCGGCGAAAAAGGAATTGTGCCATGTCCGCAGATGACCGCTGGACGAAGTCCCGGTGGGCGACGCTCGCGGCGATGTGCTCCCTCGTATGGTCGGGCGCGTCTTTTGGGCCCGTGTCGGCGGCCGTCGATCCCGCCTCGAGCGTGCGCGCCGCTCAGGATACGATTTCACGAGCGGCGAGCGATACGATTGTCGCTGCGGCGCGCGACACGACCATCGCCGCCGTGCGGGACACGACCGCGCGCGCCCGGACGGATACGATCGCGGCGGAGGATAGAAAGACGCTGTGGAGCATGGATGAGCTCAAGGGCGTGCTCCGCGACGAGACCGGCGGGAGCAAGGAGGGTGCGGCATACCAGGAGCGCAAGAGCGGACGGGTCGCGATGGCATGCGCCGTTCTCGTTCCGGGGCTCGGCCAGATATACAACGGGAAGCCGATCAAGGCCGGGATCGCGCTTGGGCTGGAGACCTTCTACCTGAGCCAGATAGCGATGAACCGCCGCATGAGCGCGCGCGAAAAGGTTCTGCGCGAGGCCTATCCGGAAACATCGTATCAATGGAAAGAACATGACCGATGGGCGACGGAATACTGGGAGCGGTCGATCGACTGGATATGGTGGTCGGGAGCAGTGATCCTCGGGATCGTGATCGACGCGTACGTGGACGCGAAGCTCGACGATATGAGATTCAAGGTCGAGGCCCGCGCCTCCGAGGGGAACGTGGGGCTGAATCTGCTCGTGCGGTACTGAGCCGCCGCGCGTGCGGGCCCGGATCGCCCCCGCGGAGCATGATGCAAAATGCCTGTTTGTGCGGCGGAAAGAAGCTGCTAGAATCGGCGGAACAGAACGCGGCTCGATTTCGTATTGTATAAAAGCTGAAACGTAACGGGAGGTATCGATGGGTTCGGATGATAAGAACACGAAGAAGAAATCGAAGCTGCGTGAGTACGTGGAGATCGTCGTCACGGCGGTGGTCCTCGCCCTCATCGTCCGTGCGCTCATCATACAGAGCTACCATATTCCGTCCGAGTCGATGGAGAGCACCCTCCTCAAGGGGGATTTTCTTTTCGCGAACAAGTTTCTGTACGGCGCGAAGGTGCCGTTCGTGGATCTGCGTCTGCCCAAGGTCCGCGATCCGAAACCGGGCGACATCGTGATCTTCAAGTTCCCCGGGGACCGGAAAACCGACTATATCAAGCGGTGCATCGCGGTCGAGGGGCAGACGGTGGAGCTCAAGGGGACGCATCTGTTCGTCGACGGCGTCGAGAAGATCGAAAGCTACGCGCACTATGAAGGCGGCGGCCGGTTCGATTTCGGGCCTTATACCGTGCCCGGGGGCTTCATCCTCTGCTTCGGGGACAACAGGGACAACAGCTCGGATTCGCGAGCCTGGGGGCCCGTCGACAAGAAGCTGCTTCGGGGCAAGGCGCTTTTCCTTTATTTCTCGCTCGATTACAAGAAGCACTGGATACGTTTCACTCGAATCGGCGATCTCATTCGCTGATGCCGGGTCGGGAATCTGGCTTTCCCCTTGCATACCGCTTTCTTGACAATTGTGCCCGGAACCCGTACATTCATGTGGAAGCTGGCAGTCGGGCATGGAGAGTGCCAAGCATGGCT
>JBFYZM010000319.1:0-4269 GCA_041309505.1 Candidatus Krumholzibacteriota bacterium | reverse complement strand
CCGGTGTTCCGGAGGTAGTGCGGCAGGAACCCGCCGATGTCGTCGCGCGAGAAGCCGAAGGTCATCTGCGTGAGGTCGTTCGTGCCGAACGAGAAGAAATCCGCCGCGGCGGCGATCCGGTCCGCGGTGAGCGCCGCCCGTGGGATTTCGATCATCGTCCCGACGAGATACTCGACGTTCACCCCTGTCTCCTTTTGAACTTCGGTCGCGACACGATCGACGATCGCCCTCTGGAGCTCGAGCTCCTTCACGTCCCCGACAAGCGGAATCATAACCTCCGGCCGCGGCTTCTTGCCCGCTTTGGCGAGAGCGCACGCCGCCTCGAAAACCGCGCGCGCCTGCATCTCGGTGATCTCGGGATACACGATGCCGAGCCTGCATCCGCGATGCCCGAGCATCGGATTCGACTCATGGAGCGATTGCACCTTTTCGGCGAGCCGCTCTTTCGGCACGCCCATCTTCTTCGCGAGGGCCGCGATATCCTTGTCCTCGTGCGGGAGGAACTCGTGAAGCGGAGGATCGAGCGTTCTGATCGTCACGGGGCGCTCCCCCATCTCCTCGAATATCCCGCGGAAATCGTCCCGCTGCATGGGGAGAAGCTTCGCGAGAGCCTTTCTTCGCCCCACCTCGTCTTCGGCGAGTATCATCTCGCGGACCGCGTCGATCCGGTCGCCTTCGAAGAACATGTGCTCGGTGCGGCAGAGGCCGATCCCTTCGGCGCCGAAGGCGACCGCTTTGGCCGCCTGGTCGGGACGGTCCGCATTGGCCCTGACGCCCATGGTGCGAATGCCGTTCGCCCACGACATGAGCTCCTGGAAATCCCGGTACAGGGCGGACTCTCCGCCGTCGAGGGTTTTGTCGATGAGCACCTGGAGCACCTCGGACGGACGGGTCTCGATGGTGCCCTCGATCACTTCTCCCGTGGTGCCGTCGATCGAGAGAAATTCGCCTTCCCGTATCGTCCGGCCGCCCGCCTCGACGACCCGCTTCCGATAGTCGATGAGGAGATCCTTCGCACCGACGATGCATACCTTCCCCATCTGCCGCGCGACGAGCGCGGCGTGGGACGTGGCGCCTCCCGCCGATGTGAGAATCCCCCGCGCGGCGCTCATTCCCCTGATATCCTCGGGACTCGTTTCGATCCGCACGAGAATGACGTCTTCGCCGCGCCCCGCGCGTTCTTCGGCGTCCACGGCGTTGAAAACGACCCTCCCCGTGGCGGCCCCGGGCCCCGCGTTGATTCCCCTCGCCATGAGTCTTCCCCCCCGAATCGCGGCCGCCTTGCCGGCGGGATCGAAGACGGGGCGGAGAAACTGGTTGAGCTGCTCGGGTTCGATCCGGCGAATCGCCTCTTCCTTCGCGATGAGCCCTTCCCGCACCATGTCGATCGCGATCTTGATCGCGGCGAAACCGGTGCGCTTGGCCGAGCGCGTCTGGAGAATCCACAGGCGGCCTTTCTGGATCGTGAACTCGAGATCCTGCATATCGGCATAATGGCGCTCGAGCACGGCCCGCACTTTTTCCAGCTCGCCGTACAGCGCCGGCATCTCCTCCTCGAGGGAGAGCGCTCCCTGATCCAGCTTGTTCCTCAGATTGATTGACTGCGGCGTGCGAATCCCGGCCACGACGTCCTCCCCCTGCGCCTTCATGAGGTATTCGCCGTAGAACACATTCTCGCCCGTGGCGGGATTTCTCGTGAACGCGACGCCGGTGCCCGAATCGTCCCCGAGGTTCCCGAAAACCATCGCCTGAACGTTGACCGCGGTTCCCCACGTCGCGGGAATGTTGTTGAGCCTCCGGTAGGTCTCGGCGCGCTCGTTGTGCCATGAGTTGAACACGGCGCCGATCGCCTTCCAGAGCTGCTCGTCCGCCTCCCGGGGGAAATCGACGCCGAGCCTGCTCTTGATCATGGCGAGATACCGCCTGATGAGATCCTTGAGATCGGCGGCGGTAAGATCCACGTCCTTCTCCGCCCGCGCTTCCTTCTTCTTCGCCGAAAGCAGCTCTTCGAACGGATCGGCGTCATCCTTCTTGACCGGCTTGAGCCCGAGAACGACGTCGCCGTACATCTGGATGAATCTCCGGTAACAATCGTAGGCGAATCGCTCGTCCCCGGTCGACCGCGCGAGCGCCTGCACGGTGTCGTCGTTGAGGCCGAGGTTCAGGACGGTGTCCATCATGCCGGGCATGCTCGCGCGGGCTCCGGAACGTATCGAGAGAAGCAGCGGAGCCTCCGCGCCGCCGAACTTCCCGCCCATGACCCTCTCGACCTCGCGGAGATTCCGCTCGACCTCTTCCCGGAGCCCCGGCGGATAGGCGGCGTTGTGCTCGTAGAAATACGAGCAGACCTCGGTCGATATCGTGAATCCCGCCGGCACGGGAATTCCGAGATTCGTCATCTCGGCGAGCCCGGCGCCCTTCCCGCCGAGTATCTCCTTCATGTCCTTGTTTCCCGCCGCCGCGCCCCCTCCGAAGAAAAACACGAATTTGGGCTCCACCGGAGACCTCCTATTTTAAATTATTGCAACATGTTGCGAGATACCCCACAACCCCCGCCCCATTCCGTAAGTTTATATCCAAACAGACGGCAAATGGCAACGGAATTATGCTCGGGAGGATTCTCAAAGAGCACCTGGCGAGAGGAGCGACGGATAGCGACCGTCGAGGGAACAGATGGAAGGTCAGCGGACGAGAACGGCCTTTATGCTCCTCATGGAGCCCCCGAAGCTGATCGCGATAAAATAGACGCCGCTTGCCGCTCTATCCCCTCGCTCGTTCGCGCCGTCCCAGTCGAGGCTCAGCGATCGTTGAACGGTTCTTCCCTCGACGAGCGTCCGTATGAGCGATCCGCGGCAATCGTAGACCCTGATCGTGATCGAGCGCGGAGAATTCAACGTGACCCGAATTGCCGTCGCGGCGCTGAACGGATTCGGAAAAGCCGCCACGGAAACGGACAATTCGACGGGCCGCGCGGTCAGCATCGCGTTCGGGATACCCCACCCGTACGTGTTATCGGGAGCCTCGCTCCGGGAAGAGGTGGCGCGGAGGGTGTCCCTCATTTCCATCGGGCTCCACGCGGGATGGAGCTCGAGCAACAGAGCGCAGACGCCCGCGACGATCGGCGCCGCATATGATGTCCCGTTGTACGCGCCATACCCCGTCGTGCCCGACACGCTCCTCACGTCCATTCCCATCGCCGTGAAATCCGGTTTGATGCGTCCGTCCGCGGTCGGGCCGCGCGAGCTGAAGGACGCGATGAACCCCGTGCGATCGACCGCGCCGATCGCGAGCACGCTGTCTCCGTCAGCCGGAGCGACGAGCCCGGAGAGCCCGCGGTTGCCGGCGGAATTGACGACGACGATCCCGTGGGCCGCGGCGATATCCGCGGCTCGCGTGCACAGAGCCGTAGTGCCGTCGAGCTGATCGTTCGTGTACCAATCGATATACCCGAGCGAGCTCGCGACGACGTCGGCGCCCGCGCTGTCCGCCCATTCGATTCCGGCCACCCAGTGATCCTCCTCGATGGTCGTCTCCGAGCCCGTGATCTCGGTCTTGGCGAGAAGATAGCGTGCGCCCCACGCCGGGCCGATGAGATACCCCTCCGCGTGCCCCGCCAGCACGCCGAGAACCGTCGTGCCGTGCGTCTCCTGACCAGCAGGGTCTCCGGCTTCGTCGGACGTCACGGAATCGCCGTTGATGAAATCGTACTGCGCCTCCACCTGGACGCCGGCGAACGCCGGATGATCGAGCCTGAAACCGGTGTCGAGAATCGCGACGAGAACGGGCCCGAGGCCCGATACGCTCCCCGAACCGTTATAGCCCCCTTCGAGAAGATCGATGACGCCCACCTGGCTCAGCTGATCGAAGCTCTCCCCGAAATCGATGCCGTATTCGGCGCGGGGCGCTCTCGCCGGGGACGATCCGCGCGGCGCCGCGAGGGGAGCGCCGGGGCACCGGCCGCGCTTTGCGACGAGGTCCACCGATCGCACGAATTCCAGTTCGCACACCGCTTCGATCTCCCGCGCTTCCATCTCCGCGCTCACCGCGTTGAAATACCGCGACGCATGACGGATCCTCGCCGCATGCGCGCGGAGCGAATCGACGTAACCGTGGTGAACGGGAAGGTCGCGCGCGGAAACGGACGCGCCTCCGCGAAGGACGCGGCGATTCGCCGCGCGCGCGGAGCGGCAGAGCTCACGTGCCTTTCCCTCCTCGGTTCCCCTGTCGGAGAGAAAGATCCAGACGGCGATCGTATCCGCCGGCCGGGCC
>JBFYZM010000318.1:0-10709 GCA_041309505.1 Candidatus Krumholzibacteriota bacterium | reverse complement strand
TCCAGAATCGCTCGCCTCACTGTTTCAGCAGGGACCTCTATTTCAAGTATAGTCCTGTTCCTCATTCCTGTCAATGAGGCGCGTCACTTTATCGCGACTTTTTCGCCGTCGCGCTCGTTATTTCCCGTCTGATTGCTCTGAGCGAGGTACAGACCGAGGAGAACGACGGCCGCCCCGAAGACGAAGAATCTCGTTATCGTTTCATGGAAGAAGAGGCTCCCGAACAGCGCCGCGAACGGGGGATTGAGGTAGACGAACGAGGCCACCGAGGTCGAGGGCATCGACTCGAGCGCCCGGAACCATATCCAGAATCCTACGAGCGTGCAGAGAACGGTCAGATGGGCGAGGGCGATCCAGTGCATCGGAGAGAACGAGGCGAGGGCGGCGAAGAACGGTTTTCCCGCCGCGAAGAGGAAGGGAAGCGTTCCGATGACGATCGTCAGATAGGTCACGGTTATCGCGGAGGTCTTCGCGAGCAGATTCTTCCCGATGATCGTGTAGATCGCCCAGCACAGGGGGGCCAGCGCGGTGATGAGGACGTATCGGAGCTCGGCGTGGGAGATCCCGATGACGCGGCCGAGGCCCACCTTCCCCCAGCGCACCACGATGTAGAGCCCGACGAAGGCGATGAGAATGCCCAGCGTGCGTCTGAACGGCACGCGCTCCCTCAGAAAGATAACGGCTCCGAGCAGCGTGAAGAGCGGGGCAAGCGTCGTGAGCAGCGCCGCCGCTCCCGGCTTGATCTCGCTCTGCCCGATATAGAGAAAGAAATTGTAGCCGGCCACTCCCGCGAGTCCCATCGCGACGAGCCTGGCCGGCGCCCTTTTCAGGATCCAGGCGCTCTCCTTCCGCAAACGGGGAACGGCGAGCAGGTAGGCGGTACAGAACGCGGCCGCGGGGAGGAACCGGGCGAGCACGAGCTGCATCGGCGTCATGACCTCGCGCAGGTACTTGATCGCGGTGAAGGCGTTCGACCAGATCACGAAGAGGAGCACGAGGAGCAGCCTCATGACGAGGCCCGGGACGAGGCCCGGATCGTGTCCGCGCGTGGGGTGACGAGACATTATCGGCAGCCTTTCGAAGCGACGCGAAACGACGAGGAGCGCCTTGAAACGACGAGGCCGTTTATGGTATAATGAAACAGTGAAGGGCGGCAAGTAAAACAACGTGTGCATGGCACCAGGCGAAAGGATGTGAGGATGATGGCCAAACGCATCATTCTGATCATGGCGCTCGCGGCCCTTCTCGGCGCTACCGCGACCGAAGCGGTGACCCCCGGCAAGGGGATAAAGGGCCGCAAATACTTCCGGCAGTCCTACTACGTCGCCAACCTCCAGAACGACAAGCTCGCCGTGTACGAGGAATACGGCTATCCGACGCATCGCATCCGCGAATATGCGTACGGCGAGATCACCGAAAGCTGGACCTATTATGCGGAAGGGGTGAAGTTCGTATTCGACCGGGACTCGAATCTGATCGAAACGAATACCTTCAGCCCCGAAAACCGCCGGGAGCGTATCGAGAGATTCCCGGGGTATTGACGAAGCGCTCGAATTCGTGAAGGGACCGGCCATCTCGGTCTGGGGTGCAAGGGACGCGCGGCTTTCGTGCGTCCCTTTTCCCTGATATCGCGCGCCGGCGCGGCGGCCCGGTCACAAAAAAATAGTTGAAATATCGAGCGATAGTTGATATATTCGCGGCGATCGTTCCGTGTTCTCTCGCGCCGGAAACGGCGCTTAATCGTTTGCAAAATAATAAGTTGAACCTGAGAGGTGGTCGATGGTCAGCGCGAAATCAAAAGTCAGGTCGAATATCGCTCCGGGAAAAGTCCACGAATCCCTCGCCCGGCATATGCTCGTGGACGGTTTCCCCTTCGTGCTCGATATGGACAAGAGCCACGGCTCGTTCATGATCGACAAGGCCTCGGGCAAGGAGTACCTCGATTTCTTCACCTTCTTCGCCTCGAACGCCCTGGGGCACAACCATCCCGGTCTCCACGAAGCGGATTTCCACAAGAGAATCGGCGAGATGGCGATCACGAAGCCGTCGAACTCCGATCTCTACACGGTCGAGATGGCCGAGTTCGTCGAGACCTTCGCGCGCATCGCGGTACCCGAAAACCTGCCCAATCTCTTTTTCATCGACGGAGGCGCGCTCGCCGTCGAAAACGCCCTGAAGGCGGCGTTCGACTGGAAGGTGCGCAAGAACTTCGCGAGGGGCTATAAGGAGGAACGGGGGCGCAAGGTCATCCACTTCTGCGAGGCGTTCCACGGGCGCACCGGCTACACGATGTCCCTCACCAATACCGATCCGACGAAGGTGAACTACTATCCGAAGTTCGACTGGCCGCGCATCGAGAATCCGAAGATCGTCTTTCCGCTTGAAGAGCATATGGAAGAGGTCTTCGAGGCGGAGAAACGCTCGATCGCTTCGATCGAGAAGGCGATCGCCGACAACAAGGACGATATCGCGGCGATCATCATCGAGCCGATCCAGGGAGAAGGCGGGGACAACCATTTTCGGCCCGAGTTTCTCCGGGAACTGCGCAGGATCGCCGATCAGAACGAGATCATCCTCATTTTCGACGAGGTGCAAACCGGCGCCGGCATGACGGGCAAAATGTGGTGTTTCCAGCACTTCGGCATGACGCCCGATATCGTGGCGTTCGGCAAGAAGACTCAGGTGTGCGGCATAATGGCGAGCGATCGCATCAACGAGGTCGAAAGCGTATTCAAGGTGCCGAGCCGCATCAACTCGACCTGGGGCGGGAACCTCGTCGACATGTACCGCGCGAAGAGGATCCTGGAAATCATCGATGAGGAGGATCTGGTCGAGAACGCCGCGAAGATGGGCGAGGTCCTCATCGAGCGGCTGCAGGATCTCGAAAAGCGCTATCCGAATCTGATCTCGAATGCCCGCGGGAGAGGACTCTTCTGCGCGTTCGATCTCACCGATACGGCGTGCCGGGACACGCTCGTCACGTCGTGCGTCAAGCATGGGCTCCTCATTCTCAAGTGCGGCGTGAAGACGATCCGCTTCCGTCCGCCGCTCAACGTGCGGAAGGCCGAAATCGACAGAGCGGTCGACATCATGGCGGACGTGGTCAAGGAGTACAAGGGAAAGACCTGTTCCGGGGACACGTCGAGAACGGTGGAGACGGAGTAGGCGAGTCTACTTCTTTTCCTTGGGCTTTTTTGAATCGAGCGTTTTCGAGGAGGCGGCCGAGGCCGTCTCCTCTTTTTCTTTTGCGCTGAAATCCTTGCTGCGGTTCTCGGTCCGGTAAAAGCCGCCGCCCTTGAGGATGTGTCCGACCGCCTGGATCACCCGATAGACGCTTCCGCGGCACTTCGGGCAGCGCTTTTTCGGGGGGTCGGTGATTCGCTGATCGAAATCGAACTCATACCCGCATTTCTCGCACGAATATCGATACGTGACCATGGGGAAAAACTATGCGAGGGCGCGGGAAAAATCAAGCGAAAGGTGCGGGTTCGCGGCGAATATCGCCTTGTATCGCCGCGCCGCGCCCCGTACAATGGAGGGAGGCCGGATCGAGGCCGGCGCCGGCACAACGGAGGAGGCGTCAGTGAAGAGGCATATCGTTCACGTCGCCGCGGCCGCGGCCCTCGTCGCGATCCTGGCGGGCGTCGCTTTTTCGCAGGTTGCGGCCCCGACGGCGGTCGTCCGCACGAAGCTCACGAGGGAGATCTCGCAGAAGGCGCTCGTCGAGAGGGGCGTCGATATTCTCCATATCTACCGCGACGGACGGGCGGATCTCGCCGTGACCGAGGAGCAGCTCCGCTGGATCGAATCGCATGACGCGCTCGTCGCCGTTCTCGAAAGAGGGAATCTCGCCTCTCCCGCGGCGCTCGACGAGAATCTCGGGCAGTACCATACGTGCACGGAGATGGAGGCGGAGCTCGACGCGCTCGTAGCCGCCCATCCGTCCCGGGCGCATATCGATACCCTTGGCTATTCGGTTCAGGGCCGGCCGATCCGTTCGATCAAGATTTCGGACAACGCCGCGATCGACGAGAGCGAGCCCGAGACGCTGATTATGGGCTGCCATCACGCCCGGGAGCTCATGTCTGTCGAGATGCCGCTCCTGTTCGCGCAGTATCTTCTCGAACGGTACGGAACCGATTCGCGCGTCACGGAGCTGGTCGATAGCCGCGAGATCTGGATCGCTCCGATGATCAACGTCGACGGCCACGTATACGTCGAGCAGAACCACGCCGGCTCCTCTTCATACTGGTGGCGGAAGAACCGCACGCTCAACGCCGGCGGCAGCTACGGCGTCGATCTCAACAGAAACTACGGTTATCGATGGGGATACGACGATATCGGCAGCTCGCCGACTCCCACCTCCGCGGTGTACCGCGGAACGGGTCCCTTCAGCGAGCCCGAGACGCAGGCGGTGAGGGACTTCTGCGCCTCGCGGGAGTTCGCGATGAGCCTTTCGTATCACTCCTACGGAGAGCTCATTCTCTATCCGTGGGGGTATGCAGCGCTCAACACGATGAATCACGAGCTCTTCGCCGCGCTCGGGGATTCGCTCCGCCGGGGGAACGATTATACAGCGGGCAACGCCGCGTCGGGAGCCATCTACATGACGAACGGCGACAGCGACGACTGGCTCTACGGCGAAACGCAGGTCAAGGATCCAATGTACGCCTTCACGGTCGAGCTCAATACGTACGAGGAAGGGGGATTCGCGCCCCCGGAGAATCTCATCCAGCCGACGTTCGATAAAATGCTCGAATTGAATTTGCGCTTCCTCGAGCTCTCCGGCGAGCCGCGGAGCATTCTCGGCCCGTGGGCTCCCGCGATGAACGCCGTCGCGACGCTGAATCCTCCGAGCTACGAGATCGGCTGGTCGGGCCCGGCCGCGCAGGATCCGAATCCGGCGGTCTCCTGGGAGCTCGTCGAGATCAAGAATCTGGCCGGCGTCCTCGATTCCGTCGAGGCAGGGGACGCGCTCTGGGAAACGGACGGCTTCGCGCTATCGAGCGCGCGCTCGGCGGTCGGCGCCTCCAGCTTCTATTCGGGGCGGGGGGACGATCTCAACCGCACCGTGACCATGAAGAACGTCTATCCCATGTGGTTCGAGCCGACCCTCACGTGCCGGCTCTGGTACGACATCGAGCAGGACTGGGATTATGCGTATCTCGAGGGCAGCGCCGACGAAGGGGCCACCTGGACCACCGTTCCCGGCAACCGGACGACCGATTCGAATCCGAACGGAAGCAACCGCGGAAACGGAATCACCGGCGTCTCGGGGGGATGGGTATCGGCGACGTTCGATCTGAGGAACCTCATGGTGAGCGA
This sequence comes from Candidatus Krumholzibacteriota bacterium, assembly GCA_041309505.1. Lineage (GTDB taxonomy): Bacteria > Krumholzibacteriota > Krumholzibacteriia > Krumholzibacteriales > Krumholzibacteriaceae > SSS58A. The sequence goes on along the minus strand of JBFYZM010000318.1, from coordinate 5,384 downwards.
AACGGGCAGCGTGCGCCTGAGATTCCGCTACTCGACCGACGCGTCGGTGAACAACGAGGGGCTGTACGTCGATTTCGTGAATCCGGTGATCGGCGTCGAGAGGAGCGAGACGATCGCCTCGAACCTCGCGGCAACCTGGTACCATCGCTGGCCGGAGGAGACCGGGAACTTCATCTACTATGTGAGGGCCTTCGACGCCGAGGGGCACGCGAGCACAATGAGCGATCTCGCCGTCAAGCAGGTCGACGATCTCTCGGGTATAACGCCTCCCGCCTTCGCCTCCGGTCTCGAGCAGAACTATCCCAATCCCTTCAATCCTGCGACGACGCTGTGGTTCACCGTCGGCGCGAGCGACGCGCCGGGAGCCGGGACCGTGGCGACGAGCCTGAGGATCTATGACGCGGCGGGGAGAACGGTCGCGGCGCTCGGAGAAGGAAAACTCGCCGCGGGCCGGTATTCGGTCGCATGGGACGGCCGGGGAAGGGGTGGACAGCCGGCGGCAAGTGGCATATACTTTGCACGGCTGCAGCTCGGTTCGAAGGTTTTCGTCCGGAAGATGGTGCTCCTGAAATAGAAGATATCCGAATGGTGCTATCGATCATCATACCTGTATACAACGAGGAGAGCACGATAGAACTCGTGCTCCGCAAGCTCCTCGCCATGTCCTTTCCCTTCGGCGTCGAGATCATCGTCGTCGATGACGGTTCGACCGATCATACGAAGGAGCTCATCGCCGCCGTCAACCGGGATAACGTCCTCAAGGTCCACAGCTCGCTCATCAACCTCGGCAAGGGCGCCGCGGTGAGGTTCGGGCTCGAATACGTGAGCGGCGACTACGTGATCATCCAGGACGCCGATCTGGAGCTCGATCCGGAGGACATCATCAAGCTTCTCGAACCCGTCATCGCCGGGCGCGTGGACGTCGTGTACGGCTCGCGTTTCAAGTCGCGCGGCCCGCGCGCCGTCTCGGTGCCCTGGTACACGATACTCGCGAACAAAATTCTCGCCACGTATACGAATCTCCTCTACGGGAGCTCGTTGACGGACATGGCGACGTCGTACAAGCTCGTGCGGACCGAGATCGTGCGCAAGCTCAACATGCGGTGCGTCGGTTTCGAATTCGATCCGGAGATCACCGCGAAGCTTCTCAGGCTCGGACATCGGATCATCGAAGTTCCCATCAGCTACGAGCCGCGCACGACCGAGCAGGGCAAGAAGATCACGTGGTGGGACGGATTTCGATTCATGTACTACCTCACGAAGTTCCGCGTTCAGCGCGCGGATTCGTTCGTGCGCACGACCCGGCGGCGGGACGCTGCATGAAGAACTGGAAAGCGTTCATCGGCGTCGCGGTAAGCGCCATCTTCCTCTATCTCGCTTTTCGCTCGGTGCGTCTCGAAGAGCTCGCGCGGGCGTTCGAAAAGGCCGACTACCGGTTCGTCGTCCCGGCGATGCTCCTCGTGCTCGCGAGTCTGTTCCTGAGGGCGATACGGTGGCGATACCTCCTCCACCCGATCAAGATCGTCGGAATCCCGAGCCTCTATTACGCGATCGGAATCGGTTCGATGGTCAACAGCGTCTTTCCGGCGAGGCTCGGCGAGCTCGTCCGGGCGCATGCGATCGGGAAGAAGGAAGAGATCAGCCGGAGCGCCGCCTTCGCGACGATCATTCTCGACAGGGTCTTCGACGGTTTCGCGCTCCTCGCGTTTCTCGCGATCGTGGCGCTGTTCGCCTCCGAGTATTTTCAGGGATGGCTCGCGAACGCGGGATTCGTCGTGATCGCGGGGTACTGCCTCGCCCTCGTCGCGCTCGTGCTTCTCAAGACGCACACCCGGATCGCCGTTCGCTGGGCGGAGGCCGTTCTGCGGCCGTTGCCGCAGGCCCTGCGAACGAAGCTCCTCGCCATTCTGGCGGCTTTCGTGGAGGGGCTCGGTATCTTCCGGAACGCGAGAAACATGATAGCGGCGATCGTTCTCTCTCCGGTCATCTGGCTGCCGATCGTGGCGATGATCTACCTTCTCCTGGTTTCATCCGGGATTCATCTCCCCCTGCTCGTCTCCGTTCTCCTTCTCGTCGCGCTCTGCGTCGGGGTCGCCCTTCCGTCGGCTCCCGGCTTCATCGGGAACGTGCAGTTCGTATGCGTCGCCGTGCTGAAGCTCTTCGACGTGCCCGCGGAGCAGGCGCTGATGTTCTCCCTGATGTACAACGCGTGCATCTTCGTCGCCATCCTGCTCAACGGGCTTGTGTGCGTGTTCGCTGAAGGCTTGTCATTTGCGGAGATTGGAAGTATCATCCGTCTGAAGAAGTAGGCGAGGCATCGATCGCCGGCGGCGCCTCGCCGGCTCCTCCCGGAGGGGGTTATCGACCCGGTCATGGAACGCGTTGCGAAGACGGCGCCGCACCTTATCAGCGTCATCGTTCCCGTGTACAACGAGACCGACACGATGCGCGAGCTCCTCGTGCGCCTGCGCGCAGCTCCGTTTCGCAAAGAGATCATCGTGGTCGACGACTGCTCAACCGACGGCACGGGGGGAATTCTCGCGGGGGAGCGCGATATCGTCCTCGTGCGGCACGAGCGAAACCGGGGCAAGGGGGCGGCGATACGGACGGGGATCGCGCAGGCGACGGGCGATATCATCATCATCCAGGACGCCGACCTCGAATACGATCCGAACGAGATTCCGAAGGTCGTCGCTCCCATCGTCGAGGGGCGCACGGACATCGCGTACGGAAGCCGCTTCAAACGCGGGTTTCCGAAGGACATGGCCTTTCCGAACAAGATCGCGAACCTGATCCTCGCGTGGACGGTGCGAATCCTCTACCGCTGTCCCCTCAGCGACGAGGCGACCTGCTACAAGGCGTTCCGCGCCTCCGTGCTGAAATCGATGAAGCTCAGGTGCGAGAGGTTCGAGTTCTGTCCCGAGGTGACCGCGAAGGCGCTCCGCGCGGGGCGCCGGATCGTCGAGACCGAGCTCATCAACTATCGCCCGCGGACGCAGAAAAAGGGAAAGAAGATCCGCTGGACGGATGGGGTCGAGGCGGTGTTCACCCTGGCCCGTTACCGGTTCGGTTCCTGACTCCGCCCTCGATGACGTTTTTCGTCGCGGCGATCATGCCGAAGGAGAACCACACGAAATACAGATAGATGTTGTTTCGCAGGTAATCGATTTTGATCTGATCGATGATGAAGATGACGAGCGAGACGTGGAGCACCTTCATGAGGGCTTCGGGGAACGGACTGCGCACGAGGGAGCTGCGGAGGCCGCTCAGGGATGCCCTGACGAGCGTGACGAGAAGAAGGATGAACGCGGACAGTCCGAAGAGCCCGGTGATATTGAAGTAGAACAGATAGGCGTTGTGAGGCCAGATTCCCGCCTCGATCCCCTTCGAGAAGTCCCAGCCGGGACCGTGGCCGATAAGGGGATGCTCGAAACCCCGGGCGATGGCGCCTCCCCATGCGTCCACGCGGTTCTCCGGTATCACTCCTTTTTCGAACGTCGTGGCGATCATCCTGCCGAACAGAGAACCCGACACCGTATATTGCGTGACGAGCGTGTCGATGATGAAGACGAGCGCGACGAGCGCCCCGCCGATGGAAACGAGCCGCACGAACCCCAGATCCCGCCTCGCGATGTACGCCAGGTAGATCATGCCGATCGTCAGACTGATGAAGGCGCCGCGCGTGATCGTCGTGAACAGCATCACGAGGGCCGCGACGAGAAGAAGCGTGAACACGGTCCGCGTGAGGAGCCTGCGGGCGCGAACGACCAGGAGAAGGATGACGGGGATGTTCATCGCGAAGAACTCGGCGTGCAGCTCGTAATCCTTGAAAGGCCCTCCCATCCGGATCTCTTTCATGACGAGCTGCGCTTTGTGCTCCGTGTAGAGCCATCCCGGGATGAGCTGGCGCCCGGGAAACAACAGCTCGAGCACGGTGAAGAGTATGGCGAGAGCGCATGTGATCATCGAGACTTTGACGGCCGTTTGGAGCTTCCGCTCGTCATTCACGAGGTTGGTGATCAGATAGAATAGGAGGATCGCGGCGAACAAATTCACCGTATGAATGAGACCGAATCTGATGATCTCCGGGCTTCCCCGGAAGTTGTAGAACGATACGACGTACGACATCACCATGAAGATGACGGGAAGGTTGAACCGCTTGTCGAAGCGCAGCGTGGCCGTGTGCGTCGCAACCCTGAGAAGGTAGATGATGAAGACGATAACGACGAAGATGAACGTGGAGTTGCCGACCGAGAGGGCGAACGGAAATGGATAGATGATGAGAATGAGCCAGAGCGCGCTCAGGGTCGAAAAGTTCCAGATGAGGTAGACGAGGATGAGCCCGCCGATCGTCTCGAGCACCCGCTTCACGGGGTTGGCGATCTGGAAGCCGATGAGAGCTCCCGCCGCCGCGATGAACGCGATGATTCCGAGCGTCGAGAGAGACGGCTTCAGCCTCATACGAGATAGATCTCCCGCTGCGGATGGGAGAGGAATTCGCCCCCGTTCGAACGGACGACGACGATCTCTTCCATCGTCGCGACGCCGTAGCCGGGGATGACGATACGCGGCTCGATCGTGTAGACCTGGCTTTCCTCGATCTTGAGGTGCGGAAGATTCCCGTACCGTTCCCATTCGGGGCAGAGAAGGCCGGCGCCGTCATGGGCGTGGCGGCCGACCTGATGGCCGAGCGCGTGGGGGAACTCCGGGTATCCCCTGTCCGTGATATATCCGCGGGCGAGCGTGTCGATCGCCACACCCTCCATGCCGGGTCTGATCTTCTCCGCGGCGAGCGCGATCGAATCGCGGATCGTTTCGAAGGCCTTGAGCACCTCCGCCGGAGCCTTCTTTTCACCCGCCTTGAGGAAGTACCAGGTGCGCTGGAGGTCGGAGACGTATTCCTCAACCTTCACCCCGAAATCGATGTTGAGCACGTGCCCCTTCTCGATCGCGCGTGCGGTCGGGCCCGCGTGCGCGCCGGCCGATTCGGGTCCCGTGAACACGGAGGGGCAGAGCTCCCGCTCCCATGCCGTCGTGACGCCGCGCCGATCCACTTCGGCGAGTATGAAGGCGGCGACGTCTTTCTCGGTGAGCCCCGGCTTCATGATTCCGGACACCTTCGCGAATATCTCTTCGGTGAGCTCGACCGCGGCGCGGATGCGCCTGATCTCCTCGGGGCTTTTGCGCCCGCGAAGCTTCGAGACGATATTCTCGGAGCTGACGAGCCGGTTCGCGAAGGGCGTTCCCTCGAGGTATCTCACGAGGCTGAGGTACATGCCGTGGCTCAGGCCGTCGGCGAGGCACGTGTTCTCGGAGTAGTTGACGGCGATCGAGCGGGGCGAGAATCGGGCGAGCCGATCGAGGAGCGGCTCCTTGATCGATTT
>JBFYZM010000317.1:0-8283 GCA_041309505.1 Candidatus Krumholzibacteriota bacterium | reverse complement strand
CGCACTACAAGATCCCCGAGACGCAGTTCCCCTACGATCCGGCGAAACCGATCGTGAAGATGCTCGGCACGGGAGGCACGATCGCCTCGCGTCTCGATTACCGCACGGGAGCGGTCATCCCAGCCTTCTCGCCGGGAGAGCTCTACGGCTCGGTGCCCGAGCTCGCCGACATCTGCAACATCGAGACCGAGAAGCTCTACGGCGTCTTCAGCGAGAACATGGGGCCCGAGCAGTGGATCGGCACGGCGAACGCGATCGGTCGAGAAATCGCGCGCGGGGTGGCCGGCATCATCATCGGGCACGGCACCGACACGATGCACCATACGGCGGCGATCCTCTCATTCATGGTGCAGAACTCCCCTGTCCCGATCATCATGGTCGGCTCGCAGCGGTCGAGCGACCGCCCCTCGAGCGACGCCGCGATCAATCTCATCAACGCGACGAGCTCGGCGGCGCACGGCGACATCGCCGAGGTCATGGTCTGCATGTTCGGCCCGACGAGCGACGACTACGGGCTCCTCCACCGCGGCACGCGCGTGCGGAAGATGCATTCGTCCTACCGCTCGACCTTCCGCACGATCGGCGACATCCCGCTCGCCATGGTCGACCGCTATCGCTTCATCCACCTGCGCGACGATTACAAGCGGCGGCGCACCGACCGCGAGGTCACGATCAACACCGCGTTCGACGACCGCGTCTCGATCGTCTACTACTATCCGAACATGAAGCCCGACATCATCGACTCGCTCATCGACAACGGCTACAAGGGACTCATTATCGCCGGCACGGGCCTCGGCCACGTCAACAAGCCCCTCTACCCGAGCCTCAAGAAGGCGTTCGACAAGGGAATCCACGTCTACATGACGGTGCAGACGCTTTGGGGCTACGTGCAGATGTACGTGTACGACACGGGACGCGACATGATGGACCTCGGCGTCATCCCGGGAGCGAATCTCCTCCCCGAGGTCGGATACATGAAGCTCTGCTGGGCGCTCGGCCAGACGCACGACCGCGAAGAGGTGAAGAAGATCATGCTCACGCCGGTCGCCGGCGAGATCACGGAGCGCGAGCCGCACAACGTCTACCTCATCTATCAGGGGGGCATCCCCGAGGTCGAGGAATTCATCAGCAAGTACAAGAAGTAAGTCTATCGGGAAACCCAAACAGCGGAGGTGTAACACCGCATGAAATCGATTATCATCGTCGCAGCGGCGTTTTCGATGCTGCTTCTCGTCCCGGCCTCTCCCGGAGACGCCTGCACGAACTTCCTCCTCACGAAGGGCGCGTCGGCGGACGGCTCGACCATGATCACCTATGCGGCCGATTCGCACGAGCTCTACGGAGAGCTCTATCATTGGCCCGCGCGCGACTTCGCGCCGGGGACGATGCACGACGTCTACGAATGGGACACGGGAAAATATCTCGGCCAGATTCCGAACGTCCCCCACACCTATTCGGTCGTCGGGCTCATGAACGAGCACCAGGTCTCGATCGGCGAAACGACGTGGGGCGGTCGCGAGGAGCTGCACGACAGCGCCGCCGTCGTCGACTACGGAAGCCTCATGTTCCTCGCGCTTCAGCGCGCCAAGTCCGCGCGCGAGGCGATCAAGGTCATGACCGACCTCGTCGCGGCGCACGGTTACTACAGCTCCGGCGAGTCGTTCTCGATCGCCGATCCGAACGAAGCCTGGATCATGGACATGATCAGCAAGGGCAAGGGAAACAAGGGCGCGGTCTGGGTGGCGCGGAGAATCCCCGACGGATATATCTGCGGGCATGCGAACAACCCCCGCATCCGGAGCTTCCCCCTGAACGACAAGGCCAACTGCCTCTATTCACCCGACGTGATCTCCTTCGCGCGCGCGAAGGGCTTCTTCAAGGGCGCCGACGAGGAGTTCGACTTCGCCGACGCCTACGCGCCGCTCGACTACGGCGCCTTGCGCGCATGCGAGGCGCGCGTCTATGCGATGTTCAATCGCGCGGCCCCCTCGCTCAAGCTCTCGATCGACTACGTGAAGGGCGTTTCCGGCGCCGAGCCGATGCCGCTCTGGATCAAGCCGGACAAGAAACTCTCGGTGCACGACGTCATGGAGCTCATGCGCGACCACTTCGAGGGGACTGATTTCGACATGACGCAGGACATCGGCGCGGGCCCGTTCGCCTGCCCCTACCGGTGGCGCCCGATGACGTGGAAGGTCGACACCGTCGCGTACGTGCACGAACGGGCGACCTCGACCCAGCAGACGGGATTCTCGTTCGTCTCCCAGATGCGCTCGTGGCTCCCCGACCCGATCGGCGGAGTCTTCTGGTTCGGCGTCGACGATACCTACAGCACGGTTTACAATCCCATGTATTGCGGGATGACGCGCGTGCCCGAGGCGTTCGCGGTCGGCACCGCGGACTTCCACCATTTCTCGTGGAAATCGGGCTTCTGGGTGTTCAATTGGGTCTCCAATTACACTTACACTCGCTACATCGACATCATCAAGGACGTCCAGGTCGTGCAGCGCGATCTCGAGGGCTCGTTCCTCGCCGCCCAGCCGGCGATCGACGCGGCAGCCGAGGCCCTGTACCGGCAGTCTCCGGGTCTCGCGCGCGATTACCTCACCGAGTACTCGTGCACGACGGCGCAGAACACCGTCGCGCGCTGGCGGACGCTCGGCGAAAATCTCCTCGTGAAGTACATGGACGGAAACGTCAAGAACGAGCACGGCGAGATACTGCACCCGAAGTATCCCGATTCGTGGTACCGGCGGATCGCCGCCGAGCGCGGAGAGATTCTCAAGGAGCGCCCGGTCGGGAAGACGAGATAAACCGAACCCAAGACGCTCGGACCTGAACGACGCGAAGCCCCCTCCGACGATTCGGAGGGGGCTTCGTGTTTTCGGCCCAAGGGACAAACACTATTGGAGCAACCGGATAAGATGTTCAGGGCGAATCAGGTCGACTTCTCGAGGGCGTTCCAGGAAGGGCAGAACATCGGCGCGGGCCGCGTCCCAATCAAGGCTTCCGAGCTTGTCCGCGAGCACTCCCCTCCAGTTACCCGCAAGAAGCTCCGGACCCGTCCAACCGGTCTGAGACAGGGCCGAGTTGAGAAGAGTCAGGTTCGGTTCCGGCCAGGTCGTGTCGGACAGATACCATACGAGATCGTAGAGGTCTCGACCTTTGCAATACGGTCTGCTGAGCAGCGCGTGCAACTTCCCCGCAAAGAGCGAGGCCCTATCGTAATGGTGGAGATTCAGGGTCACGTGCCTGCGCACCAGCGTCGTATCGAACCCTGCGCCGATGGGGGGATGGGTGTCTACCTCCACCTTGACGGAGAAGATCCGTCGCCGTTGCGGCGACAATCCCAGCTCGTGCAGCAGGCCCGGGAATCCGATGAATGCGGACGCTACCGTTTTTTCAGGTTTCCCCTTGAAGGAAATTTCATAACCTTCCGCCTGAAAAATCTTTTCTACTCGTCTCACGGCTCGCTCAAGATGGGCATCCTCATCACCGCGGATCAGCGCAAAATCCAGATCTTCCGAGAAGCGCGGCAGCGAAAACAAGAAACGAAGTGCCGTGCCGCCCTGAAAAGCCCAACGGGTAAAGACGCCATCCTCCTGGAAGCACTGGAGTATGCGTGCTTGCATGTACTCACGGGCGATGCAGATCTTCTGATTCACATCCCCGTCGACGCTTTCCACCAGATACCGCAGGTGATCCTTCATGCGGAATTCATCTCCTCGTCAACAAGCAGACGGCGGATTAGCCGCGCGGCGGATCTGAGCTTTGGCTTACCCATACGGTCCGCCAGCTCTTCCAGCGTTTCGCCGTCAATCGTCTCGGTATGTTGCAGGCGGAGTTCACGCAGGTACGAATCTGTGTTTGCGCCGGGCGTGAGATAGACGAGGTCGAGCAGAGCCTTTTCGGCAACGGCCACAAACGCACGCTGGTTGGGCGCCACTTCCTGCTGATCAAAACCAAAGAGATAATCCAATTTGATACGATGATAGCTGAAGGATCCGAGCGCCGTATCGATTTGTTCGGACCGGCCGGTGGACACGCTGGTACAAACCGGCACGTGTTCCGGAATCAGGCCATGGAACGCAAGCGCGGATTGCAGACTGACGTATGAGTTTCTACGAAGGCTGTTCGCTACCAGGAACGGATGGGGCTCGATCTTTCGGTAAGGCTTTGCGATAGCGTAAACGCCGCGACGTAACTGGATCAAATGGCCGGACTTCACCCATCGGCTGAGTTGGACGGCCAGCTCCTTCCTGCCGACATCGCCGGCTTGAAGGAGCGAGGCAGGCAATACAGGTTCACGACCCAAGCTGGTTAGTAATTCACGCCATTTCATGTAAATAAGCTATCATAAATGATAGTTTATTGCAACAAAATAATAATGGAAAGGGCGTTTCCTCTTTGCGTAGGCCGATCAGGGATTCGCCCCGAGCGCTTTCTCGATGCTTCCCGCGAGCTTCTCGCCGCGCAGATCCTCTCCCCAGGCCACGATCGATCCGTCGCGTCCCACGAGGAAAGGCGCCGGAATGCTGCCGATGAAGAACCGCCCCCCAATCTCGGTATTCCAACCCTTCTCTTCGTAGATGTGGCGCCAATTCATCCCGAGAGCAGCGACCGAATCACGGTACGCTTCCTTTGTCAGCCGGTCGGGGAAATCGAGCGATATCGAAACGATCTCGAATCCCCGCGGATGATACTCGCCGTATGCCTTGACGAGCCCGGGCAGCTCGGCTCGGCAGGGACCGCACCAGGTGGCCCAAAAATCGATAAGAAGCGCCTTGCCCCGATATTCCGCAAGCGTAACCTTCCGGCCGTCGATGTCCGCCGCGCCGATCTCGATCGGCCAGAGAACGACCGCGGCGCCGTTCTCGAGACGAGACGAGAGGACCATGTTGACGCGTTCGTTCCCGGGAAACCGTTCGATGACGGCGCGCAGCGCCGGTCCGAATCCGCTCTGATCGGCCCCAGGAACCGCGTATGCGTTGACGGCCATGAGCGCCTGCGCGCCCGGGAAGAACTCCGATCCGTCGGCTATTTTCGAAAGATAGGCTTCCGCCTGCTTGAAGGCCTCCGCGCATCGCGCGTCGTCCTTAGTGTATTTCAGCGACAGGGCCATGCCCGCGAAATAGTTGGCCTCGTCCGCGCCCGCCCCGGCCGGACCACCCTTCAGGTAGGAGTCGGTCTCGCGCATAACGAGATCGCTCACGGTACCCCATCCCGGCGAGTAAGGGGACTGGAGACGCATCGAGGCCCGAACCCTTTCGAGGCCGTAGTCGAATGACGGATCCCCCGATTTCAGCGCCTTCAAGGCGGCGAGATACCGACCGGCGCCCGCAGCCTGCTCCGAGACGTACTGCGAGGAGGTCCAGAATTGGCGGTGCTTGCCGCGCGTCCGGTCCTGCGCCTTCTTCCATGCGTCGAGCGAAGCGACGCTCGTGAAGGTGTCGGCGGCTCCCGTGAACTCCGGAAGCCCCGCCGAGAGATGCGCCGTGCCCTTCTCGAAATTGGCGCGCGCCCGCTCGACGAGACCCTTCATGCGCGGATCGTCCTGGAGTGTCTTGAAATCGGGATCCCCCTCGAGCGCTTCGGGCATATCCATGCCGTCGTCGACGATACGGGCGAGCCGCTTAAACGCCTCGTCCGCGTTCCCCATTCGCGCATAGGCGCACGCCGTGTTGTATTCCTGATTCAGCGCTCCCGGCGTGAGCTTCCCCGCCTCGGCGAATTTCGCCGATGCGCCGGCGAGGTCCTTCGCGTCGAGGAGCTCGGCCCCCTGTTCCGTGAGCTCCTGCGCTTTCGCGAGGATCGAGTCGGCGTAGTACTTCGGGGCCGCCGTCTTCGTTTGTTTCCGCGAACAGGAACCCGACGCGAGAAGCGCCGCCAGCGCACAGGCGCCGACGATCGAGAGGCGAAGAGAACGTTTCATGGCATTCCTTTCGGTAAATGCGATCCGGGGACTCTTGGTGTCGATTGCACCCTTATACCGCAGGCCCCCCTCGCATTCCAGCGAATAATATCCCGCGCCGCGACCGGGCGCCGACTTCGGCAGTTTTTCTTTGACAGAGCGGGTGCGCGCCCCCTATAATGTTTCGCCTTGGATATTGATTTACAATAACATACGAAGGAAGGACCCGCATGCTGAATTACGATATCACCGAAGAGCAGCAGATACTGCGCGATTCCGTCCGCGAGTTCGCGGAGAAGGAGATCAAACCGGTCGCCGAGCACCTTGACGAGAAGGAGGAATTCTCCCTCGATCTCGTGAAGAAGATGGCGGAGCTCGGTCTCTTCGGAATGTTCGTCTCCGAGGAGTACGGCGGGAGCAACGTCGGCTACGTCGCCTACGTCATCGCCGTGGAGGAGCTCGCGCGCGTGGACGGTTCGGCCGCGGCGACCGTGGCGGCGGGAAACTCGCTCGGTATCGGCCCCATCTTCTACTTCGGCAACGACGAGCAGAAGCGCGAATGGCTCCCGCGGCTCTGCCGCGGCGAGGCGCTCGCCTCGTTCGGTCTCACGGAGCCCAACGCCGGAAGCGACGCGGGTGGAAGCCAGACGAACGCCGTGCTCAAGAACGGCGAATGGATCATCAACGGGAGCAAGATATTCATCACAAACTCGTCCTCACCCATGTCCGAGATCATCATCGTCCAGGCGAAGACGGGGGATCGCGGAAACGGCAAGAGCGAGCTCTCCTGCATCCTCGTCCCGAACAAGACCCCCGGCGTCACCACGAAGACGATGCACGGAAAGATGATGTGGCGCTCGTCCAATACGGGCGAGCTCTATTTCGACAACGTGAAGGTCCCCGAGAAAAACCTCATGGGGAAGCGCGGCGAGGGCTTCAAGCAGATGCTCTCGACGCTCGACCGCGGCCGCCTCTCGATCGCGGCGATGGGGCTCGGCGGCGCGCAGGGCGCCTTCGAGCTCGCGCTTGCGTACGCGAAGGAGCGCAAACAGTTCGGACAGCCGCTCGCGAACTTCCAGGCGATAGCCTTCAAGCTCGCCGACATGGCGATGGAGATCGAGGCGGCGCGGAGCCTCCTCTACAAGGCGTGCTGGCTCTGCGAGCAGGGCCGCCCGTTCACGATGGAAGCGGCGATGGCGAAGCTCTACTGCAGCGAGGTCATGAGCCGGGCCGTGAACCACGCCGTGCAGATCCACGGCGGCTACGGCCTCATGCGCGAGTACCAGGTCGAGCGCTTCTACCGCGATCAGAAGCTCCTCGAGATCGGCGAGGGGACGAGCGAGATCCAGCGCATCGTGATCGCCCGCAATCTCGGCTGTTTCGAATAATCGAAAACGACAGGGACGGGCCGGCGCGCCGGTTCGCGCCCCGGAGGCGACGAATGGACATTCTCGAAGAAGGAAAGGGCGAGCTTCTCGGCTTTCACGATCCCGACGAGCAGCGCGCCTGGATCGCCGCGAACAAGTCGACGGCCCTCGTCGACAAGCGGATGACGGTGAAGGAAGCCGTCGAGCGGTTCATTCCGGACGGCTCATACGTCGCCTCGGGGGGCTTCGGCCATATCCGCGTCGCGATGTCGATCATATACGAGATCATCAGGCAAAAGAGGCGCAACCTCGCGATCGCCGGGAAGACCGCCGTGCACGATCTCGACACGCTCATCGGCGCGGGATGCGTGTCGAAGGTCGAGGCAGCCTATTCGTTCGGCCACGAGCTCCGCGGCCTCTCGGCGGCCGGGCGCCGCGCCGTCGAATCGGGCACGGTCAAGGTCGTCGCGGAGACGTCGAACGCCGGATACCAGTGGCGCTTCCTCGCGGGAATGATGGGCGTGCCGTTTGTGCCCGCCCGCAACCTCCTCGGCACCGACACGCTGAAATATTCGTCCGCGAAATCGGCGATCGATCCGTTCACCGGAAAGCCGGTGACCCTGATCCCCTCCGCCAACCCGGACGTCGTCCTCATGCACGTGCCGCGCTGCGACAAGTACGGCAACTGCCAGATCGACGGAATCCTCATCATGGATTACGAGCTCGCCAGCTCGGCGCGCCGCCTCATCGTGACGACGGAGCGGATCGTCGAGGAGGAAGAGATTCGGAGCGCCCCGTGGCGCACGGTGATTCCCTACATGTACGTCGACGCCGTCGTCGAGGTGCCGCACGGATCGCATCCGTGCCAGATGCCTTACCTCTACTTCTTCGACGAGGAGATCATCGGCGAATGGCTCTCCGTCTCGAAAACGGACGAGGGCGCGAAAAGCTTCTTCGACAAATACGTATACGGCGTGAAGGATTTCGCCGAATACCTCGAGGTCG
>JBFYZM010000316.1:0-9440 GCA_041309505.1 Candidatus Krumholzibacteriota bacterium | reverse complement strand
TGCCGCGGAACGGGCCGATGGGACGGGGCGCGCCGGCGAACCGGCCGCTCGTGAGCCCGCGGCGCGGGGCGACTTCGTGTTCGGATTCGTCGGGAGGTTCTCGAAGCCGAAAGGGCTCGTTCCTTTTCTCTCGAAGCTGATCGAGAACAAGGATCTGCTGGAGGGCGCCCGGCTCGTTCTGGTCGGGGACGGGGCGGAGATGAAGACGCTGCGCAAAATGGCGGCCGAAAGCGGTCTCGCGCGACGGATGACGTTCGAGGGCAATCGCGACGACGCGCTCGAATGCATGCGCGGTTTCGACGTGCTCGTGCTCCCCTCGATCAGCGAGGGGCTCCCCATGGTCGTTCTCGAGGCGATGTCGGCGGCGAAACCCGTTCTCGCGTTCGACGTCGGCTCGGTCGCGGAGGCGCTGCGGGACGGCGTCAACGGGCGGTTGGTGGAAGCGGGGGATTACGACGCGTTCCTCCGGCAGATGCGGTGGATGAAGGAGCACAGGGACGAGCTCGCCGCGTGGGGAAAGAACGGCAGGGATCTGCTCGCGGGCGAGTTCGGGATCGGCGAGCATATGAAGAAAATCGAAGAGCTCTACCGGAGTCTCTCCCGGGGCGAAAAACCGGAGCGTCCGCAATGTTGAAAATACTGCAGCTCTGCGCGGTCGATTTCACGGCATATCATCTTCTGAGGCCGCTCGGGGTCGCTCTGCGCGAGGCGGGCTACGACGTCGCGTTCTGCTGCTCCGCGGGCGAGGGGCTCGATCTGCTTCGCGAAGAGGGGTTCGGCGTCAGGGCGATTCGCATATCCCGCAATTACAACGTCGCGCATCACGGGCGCTCGACGGCCGAGCTCGTCCGTTTCATGCGGAAGGAGAAGTTCGATATCGTCCATGCGCACACGCCCGTCGCGGGGCTCATCGGCAGGGGCGCGGCGAGAATCGCCGGCGTGCGGGGGATCGTGTACACGGCGCACGGATTCTATTTCCATGACGGAATGAGCCCGAGGGCGCACGCCTTCTTCGCGGGCCTCGAGCGGTCGGCGGCAGCGTTCACCGACGTCATTTTCGTGCAGAGCGAGGAGGATCGGGAGGAGGCGGTCAGGCTCGGGATCGCCCCGGCGGAGAAGCTCGTCCATATCGGGAACGGAGTCGATCCGACGAGATTCGGAAAGGCGATCCACGAGCGCGAAGCGGCGAAATTCCGCGAGGAACACGATCTCGGCGGCGGTCCCGTCGTCGGGTTCGTCGGGAGAACGGTCCGTGAAAAGGGAGCGATCGAGTTCGTGCGCGCCGCCGCGATCGTGCGCGCCGCCGCTGCCGGGGCGAAATTCGTGATGGTCGGCGAGCCGCTGCGAAGCGACCGCGACCGCTGCTGGGACGAGATCATGCGCCTGCGGGACGAGCTCGGTCTCGTGAAGGATCTCGTGCTCGCGGGGTATCGGAAAGACGTTCCCGCGATTCTCGCCTCGTTCGACCTGTTCGCGCTGCCGAGCTATCGCGAGGGAATGCCGCGCGCCCTCCTCGAGGCGATGGCGACGGGGCTCCCCGTCGTCGCCACGGCCATACGCGGATGCAGGGAGGAGGTCGTGGACGGACGGACGGGGATTCTCGTTCCGCCGCGGAATCACGAGGCGCTCGCGGGGGCGATGCGGGAGATCCTTTCGTCGCGGGATCTCATGGCCCGGATGGGAGCGGAAGGACGCGCGCGCGTGCTCGAGAGATTCGACGAGCGGAAGATCGTCGCGCTCCAGGTCGAGCATATCGGACGTCTCGCGCGTAACAAGCTCATGAAATAGCTTGTTATCCGCCATATCTTCGGCTATCATCCCTCCGTCAGGCGATACGGCGGCGCTGCATCGAAAGCTCGAAAGCTATGGCGGAACTCCTCTTCTTTATCGAAGCATTCTGCGTTTCGTACCTTCTGACCGGTGCGATTCTCCGCTTTTCCCTCGAGCGCCGGCTTCTCGATATTCCGAACGACCGGAGCTCGCATGTGGTTCCCAAGCCGCGCCTCGGCGGCATCGCGATCACCGTCTCGTTTTACGTCACCTTCGCGACCCTTACGATTCTCGGTTTCAGGCCGTTCGCGTCCTCGGCGATTCTCGCGGGGGCGCTCGGCGGCGGCGTCGTGATAGCGGCGGCGGGGCTTATCGACGACCTTCGCGGTCTCGACGCGAGGATCAAGCTCCTCGTGCAGTTCGCCGCGGCGGGCGTGGCGGTCGCGTCGGGCATCGTTCTCAGGGAATTCGGCATTCCGCTCATCGGTTCGATCGATCTCGGGCCGCTCGCGGTTCCCGCCACGATTCTCTGGATCGTCGCGCTCATCAATTTCTACAACTTCATCGACGGCATCGACGGTCTCGCGGCGGGAATCGGGCTCATCGCGTCCGCGTTCTTCTACTTCATCGCGGGGATGACGGGAGCGACGGGTCTCCAGAGCGTGTACGCCGTGCTCGCCGGCTCCTCGTTCGGATTCCTGCGCTTCAATTTCCCTCCGGCGCGCATTTTCATGGGAGACATGGGGAGCACCTTCATCGGATACGTATTCGCCGTCCTGTCGGTCGTCGCGCAGGGCATGGGCATTCCGGCTTTCCTCACGGTGCTGCTGCTCGCCGGCGTGCTCGGCGACGCGGCGCTCACGCTCCTGCGCCGCGCGCTCAGGAAGGAGAAGCTCTTTTCCCCGCACCGGACGCACTACTATCAGCGCCTTACGAGTCTCGGCCTTTCGCACAAACAGGTCACGCTTCTCGAATATCTCATCGCCGCGCTTCTCGGCGTGAGCGCCGTTCTCGCCTTCCACCGGCCGTGGACATTCGTCACCTCTCTCTCGGTGATCTGGACCGGATTCTTCATGTGGGCGCTCGCGAAGATCCGGAGCATGGAGAAGGGGGAGAGTCTCCTCTGGAAGGGGCGCACGCTCGGCGTCGCCTTCGGCGACCTCGCGTTCATCGCCCTGAGCTACGTTCTGAGCTACTACCTGAGGCTCAATTTCCGGTTCCCGCCGGGAGGCGAGACGAGCTCCATGCTCATCAGTCTCCCGATCGTCATCGTGATCCGCACGGCCGTGTTCTACTCCTTCGGGCTCTACCGCAGCATCTGGCGGTATACGACCTTCGACGATCTCGTCCGCATCGCGAAGGCCGTTTCCGTCGGATCGGCGATCATGGTCGTTTCGTTCACCCTCCTGTTCCGGTTCAAGTCGTTTCCGCGATCGGTGTTCATCATCGATTGGTTCATTCTCACCGTCTTCATGACCGGTTCCCGCGTCGCGGCCCGATGGTTTCACGAGCTTCCCTCGCGCGAGGAGATAACCGGCACGCGGGTCATCATCGCGGGAACGGGCGCCCTGGCCGAGATCATCTCGCTGCGCGTGAAAAAATCGGGAACGATGCGGGCGATCGGCTACCTCGACGACCGTGCCGAAATGGCGCATCGCGTGATTCACGGGCTGGAGGTTCTCGGCCCCATCGCGGCAGTCGAGGAGATCGCGCGGCGGCACCGCGCCGACGAGATCATCGCGGTGAACATGGATGCGGGGCGCATCCCGCAGGAGACCCGCGCGCGCCTCGCGGAGGCGGGGATCCGCGTTCGGGCGGTATCCGATCCGTCGGATATTCCGTTGGAGCTCGAGGAACGGGGCGGGGAACCGCCGTGCGCGGGGCGGAGCGTGCTCGTCGCCGGGAACGGCCCGCTCGCGGAGCAGGCGAGCGCCGTTTTCTCCCGGGCCTCGAATCTCGCCGTCGTTTCGAACGAGGGCGGGACGCTCGAAGGGGCGTCGCGGCACGCGGGCATGGGCGGTCCGTCTCCGGCGCGCTATCTCGGCATCGCGAGCGAGAGCGCCGCGCTTCGCCGCGTGCTCGCCCGTCGGCGGCCGGAGTTCGTCTTCGCGGACTTCGCGCTTCGCGAGCTCGATATCGAGAACGCCGACGAGGCGTATCTGAGGACGGTCATGCTCCCGCTGGAAAGGCTCGCCTCGGAGATCGCGCGGATTCCGGACGCGAAGCTCGTCGTGATCGAACGCGGCGTAACGTCCGTTCCGGGAGACGCCGTCCGGGCCGCCGAGCTGCTCGTTCTCGATATATTCCGCCGGGACGCCTCGCGTCTCGCCGTCGTGAGGCTCGAGCGGGATCCCGGGGCGGGACGGTGGTCCGAAATCTTCGCCGGGATCCTGAACGAGGAAGGCGGGGTATTCAGGGTCGTTCCCGCCGATGACGGAGCGGAGAATTCCGCGGTCGCGCGATGCTCGCTCGCGGACCCCATTCCGGTGAGCTCCCATCTGTGGCTCGAGCTTGCGAGGCATCTCGATGACGGCGACATCGCGTCGGCGACGGCCGTTCTGAGCGAAATGGCGCGTTTATCCCCGGTGAGAGAACATGCGTAGTGAGACGCGCTCCGCTCCGGCGATTCCCGTTCCCCTCGCGCTGCAGGCGGCCCTCGGCGCATTCGTATTCGCTTCGACCTTCTCCATCGCGCTCACGCAGACGGCTCTCGGCCTGTCGCTCGCTCTCTGGCTCTTCTTCGCCCTGAGGCGCAAGGCGCCCGCGCTTCGGCGCACGGCGCTCGACGTTCCGCTGCTGCTCTTCGTCGCCGCTTCCTTCGCCGCCGCGCTCCTGTCGGACAAACGCCTCGCGAGCTTCGTGAGCCTGAAGAATTTCGCGCTCATTACGGTCATCTACGCGATCGCCTCGCTTCTCGCGACGCGGCGGATGGCGCTCGCGCTCTTTGGGGCGCTCCTTGCCTCGGGGGCGGGAGTGTCGGCCTACGGGATCGCGATATACCTCTTGGGGAAGGGCGCCGGGACGCTCGGACGAACGTCCGGCCCCTTTTCGAACGCGATGACGTTCGGCGGGATGCTCCTGATCCTGTGCTCCCTGTATCTCGCCGTCGCCGTGGGCGCGGGCGTCGCGGGAAGGCTCCGCCTGGCGGCGCTCGTCGCGGCGGTCGTTTCCTTCACGGCGCTCTTCTTCTCCTTCACCCGGAGCTCGTGGGTCGGCGCGGTCGTATCGGTCGTCGTCATACTCGCGTTCCTGCGGAAGAGATGGCTCGTGCCCTTCGCCGGAGCGCTCGTTCTCTTCGTGCTGCTTCTGCCCGCCCCGTATCGCGCGCGCGTGGAGAGCATCTGGAATCTGAAGCACATGACGAACGTACACAGGCTCCAGCTCCTGCAGGGAGGCATGGAAATCATCAAGGATCATCCGGTCATCGGAGTCGGCACGATGGATCTCGCCGACGTGTACCGGCGCTCTATGCCCCCCGGCGCGGTTCAGGTATTCGGGCACATGCACAACATCTTTCTGCAGATCGCGGTTCAGACGGGATTCGTCGGGCTCGCCGCGTTCTGCTGGCTGCTCATCTCGTTCTTCCGCGTCATGATCCGGAACCTGAAGCTCGATCTTCCGCCGCCCGAGAGGGCGTGGGTCGCGGGCTCCGTCGGCGCTCTCGCCGGATTCGTCGTGAACGGTCTCTTCGAGTGGAACTTCGGCGACGCCGAGGTGGTGACCCTGCTCTATATCGTCCTCGGCGCGAATCTCGCCCTCCCGCGCCTGTTTCGGCCGGCGGCGCAGGCGGACCGCGCTGAAAGCGCATTTGCATCCGAACCGCCTATCGGTTAAGATACGCTCATGAAGAAACTCTGGTATCTCATCGTCTCGATGCGGCCCCGGCAGTGGACGAAGAATCTCGTCCTCTTCGCCGGAATCGTTTTTTCGATGCACCTGTTCGATCCGTCGCTTCTCCTGCGGAGCTTCTACGGTTTCATCGTCTTCTGCCTCATGTCGGGCGCGGTCTACATCGTCAACGACGTGTCCGATCGCCGAAGGGACATGGAGCATCCGGCGAAGAAGAAACGGCCGATCGCCGCGGGACTCCTGAGCCCGGCGGAGGCCTTCCCCTTCGCCGTCGTTCTCATCGCGGCTCTCCTCGTCGTCTCCTGGTTCCTCGGGAGGGAGTTCTTCGCCGTCACCGCCGCTTTCACGGCGCTCAATTTCGCGTACTCGTTCTTTCTCAGGGGCGTCGTGATCCTCGACGTCTTCTCGATATCGTTCAATTTCCTGCTTCGCGCGATCGCCGGCGTCGCCGTGTTGAAGCCGCTCGTGCCTGACATCGAGATCAGTCCGTGGCTTCTCATCTGCACGCTCTTTCTCTCGCTTTTTCTCGCCTTCTGCAAGCGGCGGAACGAGATCGTGTTTCTCGAGGAAGCGCAGGAGCACCGCACGGCGCTCAGGGATTACTCCGTGCTGCTCCTCGATCAGCTCGTCGGGCTCTCGGCGACGACCGCGCTCGTTTCCTACTCGATCTACACGGTGTGGCCGAGCACGGTGGAGAAGTTCGGCACGAGCAACCTCGTGTACACGATCCCCTTTGTGGTGTTCGGGATAATGCGGTATCTTTATATCGTCTACCGGAGGCACGAGGGAGGGGATCCGTCGGGGATTCTCCTCACCGAGAAATCGATTCTCGCGACGGTGTTCCTCTGGGCCGTGACGGTCATCTGGATCCTGTGGCGATTCTGAACGGGGTGTGTCGAGATATGGCGTCGAAAGTCGCTGTGGTCGGAACGAAGCCGGAGTCGGTCCTCGACGATATCGGGCGGGCGATGGATCTCGCCGACGCGCCGCGGCATCTCACGGCCGAGCGCGAGCTCCTGCTCAAGCTCAACCTATCGTGGACGAAGTACTTTCCCGCCTGCTCGAGCCAGCCGTGGCAGCTCGAGGGGGTCGCGAAGTATCTGCTCGGCCACGGGTACCGGAGCGACCGGATACTGCCCATCGAGAACAAGACGGTGGTGACGAACCCGCGCAAAGGCGTCGTCAACAATCTATGGCTCCCCGTTCTCGAGAAATACGGTCTCGGGTTCACGCCGCTCCCCGAGGTCGAATGGAAGGTGCACCGGTTCCGCGAGCCGCTGCTCCGGCTCCACGAGATCTTCCCCGAGGGAATCGAGATCCCGGCCATGTTCGAGGGAAAGGACATTCTCCATCTCCCGACGGTGAAGACGCACGGTCATTCGATCACGACGGGCGCCGTCAAGAACGCCTTCGGCGGCCTGCTCAAGGAGGTCCGCCATTTCGCGCACAAATATATACATGAAGTTCTCGTCGACCTCCTGATCATGCAGCGGGAGCTTCATCCGAACGTATTCGCCGTCATGGACGGCACCGTATGCGGCAACGGCGCCGGGCCGCGCACGATGGAGCCGTTCGTCGGCAACATCGTGCTCGCGAGCGCCGATTCGGTCGCGATCGACGCGGTCGCGGCGAAGATCATGGGCTTCGATCCGATGTCGATCCCGTATCTCCGCATGGCGACCGAGCGCGGCCTCGGAGAGGCGCGGATCGATAGAATCGAGATCGCGGGAGCCGATATCGGAGCGCTCGATTTTCATTTCAAAACGAAACGGAGTTTCGTCATCTGGGGGGATCAGATGCTTCGCCTCGGGCCGCTCCGTTTTCTCGAGAAGGCGGCGCTCCATTCCCCGCTCGCCTTCTGGGCGCCGATGGCGTCGAACATCTATCACGACGTATTCTGGTATCCGACGGTGGGGCGCCGGAAGATCGAGAAGTTCAACCGGACGGAGTGGGGAAAGCTCTGGCGGGAGTACCGGGAACGCTCGTAACGCTCCCATTCTGATTCGCCTTCCAACCGGCCTGAGGGTATGATAAGAGCTCTGGCTTCCGCAAAGATCAACCTCTATCTCGACGTCATTCGCCGTCGGGAAGACGGCTATCACGATATCGAGACCCTCTACCAGCCCGTGTCCCTCTGGGACGAGCTCACGTACGAACGGACGCCGGCCGGCATCGAGATCGAGGGGGACGATCCGTCGATTCCCTGGAACGAGGAGAATCTCTGTCACCGGGCCGCGGCGCTCGTTCTCGAGAGCTCCGGAGCGAAGGGCGGCGTGCGGATCCGGGTCGCGAAGGGGATTCCCTCGGGGGCCGGGCTCGGCGGGGGAAGCTCCGACGCCGCGGCCACGCTGCTCGCCGTCAACGAGCTTTATCGATGCGGTTTCTCGAACGAGGAGCTTCGAAATCTCTCCCTGGCTCTCGGGAGCGACGTGCCGTTCTTCGTCTTCGGCGCCTCCGCGATCGGGCGCGGCAGGGGGGAGCTGCTCGAGGGGACGCCGGGGCTCGCCGGAGGCTGGATTCTGATCGTGAAACCGGATGTAACTGTTTCTACGAAGTGGGCTTATCAGAATCTTAATTTAATATTGACAAAGGGTTCGCTCGGAGCTACACTTACAGCGTTAATTGAAGGATTACAGCGGTTTCCGGCCGTCAGGCTCGAAACTCGAAATAGCTTTGAAGCAGGCGTCGCAGAGCGCTTTCCCAGTGTCTCGGCGGTTCTCTCGACTCTGAGAGACGAGAAGCCGGTTATGAGCTCCCTGAGCGGAAGCGGGTCCGCCTGTTTTGCGGTTTTTGAAGTGGAAAGCAGAGCAAGGGAGGTATGCGAGCGTTTTTCGAGCGCAGGGTTTTTCACTCGACTCGTTCAGCCTGTGGCGCAGGCCATCCGTATATCCGCCGCGGAGCGGTCGAGGTAATCGTCTAGGGGGGGAAAATGGAAATCACCGAGATACGGATTTCGCTCAGAACGGACAACAAGCTCAAAGCGTTTGCGAGCATCACCCTCGATAATCGCTTCGTGATCAGGGGGCTGAAGATTATCGAAGGTGCAAAGGGTGTTTTCGTGGCCATGCCGAGCCGCAAACGGCCCGATGGGACTTTTCAGGATATCGCCCATCCGATCAACAACGAGACCCGCGCGTGGATGGAGCAGAAGGTCATCGACGCCTATCATCAGGAGAAGGAAAAGGCGGTCTCCGAGACGGGCGTCGAAGTCGCGCAGGATTGACCGGGGAACGTACAGGCTCCATATAACGGCTGGGGCGTCGTCAAGCGGCAAGACACGGGACTTTGGATCCTGGATCGGAGGTTCGAATCCTCCCGCCCCAACCACAATGGTCGCTGAAAGGGTGGCCTCGTCGGTCACCTTACTTTTATGGAGGGATACAGCATGATGTATGAGCTCAAATTGATCGCGGGCACGGCGAATCGCGAGCTCGGACAGAAGATCTCCGAATATCTCCAGGTCCCCCTCTGCGAGGTCGAAATCGGACATTTCTCCGACGGCGAGCTCAAGGTGCGTATCGAGGATAATATTCGGGGACGGGATATCTTCATTATTCAATCGACCTTCGCGCCGGCGGACAACCTGCTCGAACTCCTTCTCATCATCGACGCGTGCCGCCGCGCCTCGGCGCACCGGACGACAGCGGTCATCCCCTATTACGGCTACGCGCGGCAGGATCGCAAGGATCAGCCCCGGGTCCCCATTTCGGCGAAGCTCGTCGCGAATCTCATCACCGTCTCGGGCGCCGATCGCGTCCTCGCCCTCGAGCTTCACGCGGCGCAGATTCAGGGATTTTTCGACATCCAGGTCGATAATCTTT
>JBFYZM010000315.1:0-3423 GCA_041309505.1 Candidatus Krumholzibacteriota bacterium | reverse complement strand
CGCGTACGGGCTGAGCCTCCAGGACATCGCCGGCGCCGTCGCGGCGGACAACCTGAATATCCCCGCCGGCCACGTCACCCGCGGCGCGCGGGAGATCACGCTCCGCATGACGGGGGAGATCGGCTCGCCGCGGGAGCTCGGCGATCTCCGCCTGCCGCTCCGTTCGGGACGCACGGTGCCATTGTCCGAGGTGGCGAAGATCGTGGACGGCACCGAGGAGCTCCGGGAATCATCGACGTACAACGGGGAGCCGGTGATCGGCGTCTCCATCAACAAGCGCTCCGACGGCAACACCGTTCTCGTCGCCCGCGACGTGTACAGGGCGCTCGACGAGCTCAAGAAGTCGATCGACAAGGACATCACGATCACGATCACGAGCGACAACGCGCCCTTCGTGCGCGCTTCGGTGAGCGACGTGCTCTCGAACGTCATGATCGGCATTCTTCTGACGGCGCTGCTGCTCCTCCTGTTCCTGCACAACTGGCAGCAGACGCTCGTCGCCGCCCTCTCGATGCCCGTCTCGGTCATCGCGACTTTCCTCCTCATGGATCAGGCGGGCTTCTCGCTGAACGTGATGTCGCTGCTGGCGCTCGGCATCTCGATCGGGACGCTCGTGACGAACTCGATCGTTATCATCGAGAATATCACCCGTTTCGTGCATCTCGGGATGGATCCCGAAGAAGCCGCCATCAAGGGGACGGCCGAGGTCGCCGTGGCCGTGGCGGCCTCGACCCTCACGAACATCGTCGTCTTCACGCCGATCGCGTTCATGAGCGGGATCATCGGCCGTTTCTTCCTCCAGTTCGGCCTCACCGTCGTGTACGCGACGATCTTCTCGGTCGTCGTGAGCTTCACGATCGTTCCGATGCTCGCGGCGCGCCTTATCAAACCGCAGGCGTCCGACCGCGATCCGCACGCGCTGGGATTCTGGGCGCGGATCGGGGAGAAGTGGGACAAGTTCTACGACGATCTCGCGCGGGGCTACCGGGGCGTCCTCGACCGGATGCTCGAACGCCGCCGCCGATGGATTCTGCTCACGGTCGCGGTTTTCTTCGGCTCGCTCTTTCTCTTCCGCTTCGTCGGCGGCGAGTTCATGCCCCGCATCGATCAGAACACGGTTATCGTTTCGATGAATCTGCCGCCTGGGGCGAGCCTCGACCGCACGAGTGAAGCCGCCGAACGCGTCGCGGACGTTCTCCGGAAGCACACCGAGGTCGAGGGGATGCTCGTCAAGGTCGGGGGCGGGCAGCGGAGCGTCGAGGATGCGGCCATCACGGCGCAGCTCGTCGACCGTTCGAAACGCGGCATGCACGTGACCGATTTCATCAACGTGCTGCGGCCCGAGCTCGCCGGCATCCCGGACGCCGAGATCATGATCACGTCCGAAGGGGGCGCGACCGGGAGCGGCGAGTCCGATTTCGTCATCGACGTGCTCTCGTCCGATCAGAAGGCGCTCGAGGCGATCGGCGATTCGGTGTACCAGATCTTCCACCGCGTGCCGGAGCTCGTCGAGATAGAGACGAGCCGCAAGGCCGGAAAGCCGGAGTTCGCCGTCGTGCCGAAACGCCATCAGGCGGCCGAACAGGGCTTGAACGCGGCCGCGATCGGGAGCCTCATGCGCGCCGCGTACGAGGGAGTCGAGGCGGGGGTCTACCGGGAGCGCGGAGAGGAATACGACGTCAAGGTCAAGTACGCCGAGGCGAGCCGCAGGGATCCGTTCGTCATCAAGGACATGCCGCTGCCGACGCGATCGGGCGCGGCTGTCCCGCTCTCCGACGTCGGCGAGGTCACCGCGCGTTTCGGCGAATCGCAGATCATGCGCAAGGATAAGCAGCGCATGATCGAGCTCACGGCGAACATCGCCTCGGGCTCCCTGAGCGAGGCCCGCGCGGCGTTCGACCGCGAGCTCGCGAAGATCGACGTGCCGTCGAGCGTCGTCGTGAAGCACGGCGGGATGTCCGAAGTTCAGGACGAATCGTTCCGGTCGATATTTACCGCGCTCATCCTCGCGATCGTCCTCCTGTACGTCGTGATGGCGGCGATGATGGAGAGCTTCGTCCATCCGATCACGATCATGCTCACGCTTCCGCTCGCGCTCATCGGCGTCGCCATGGCGCTGTTTCTCTCGGGCGAGACGATCAATATCTTCTCGCTCATGTCGGTCGTCATGCTCACCGGCATCGTCGTGAACAACGCCATTCTCATGCTCGATTACACGTCGCAGCTCAGGAACCAGGGGATGAAGATGAGGGAGGCGCTCCTCGAGGCGTGCTCAACGCGTCTTCGGCCGATCGTCATGGCGAATCTCGCGATCGTCGTGGGAATGATTCCCCAGATTTTCGGGGGGTCGGAAGGCTCGGAGCTTCGCACGCCCATGGCCGTGGTTCAGATCGGCGGCGTCGTCGTCTCGGCGCTGCTGACTTTGTTCATAATTCCCATCGCGTATACATATATAGACAGGCTGACCGTACGCGGCCGCAGGGAGCGCCGGGAAGCCCGGTAGATATCCGCAGGCGTAGACAGGCTATTTTATTTAATTAGAACAAGATAAGCTGGCATGCCGGCGTAACGGCCGTTACGGCGCCGCCCCCGATCAAGCCCCGCAACCCCCGCATTTATAGTTGACATAGCCCGCCCGGGTATGATAGAATAATGCTTGTCGAGTAAGTGATGGTATCTCCAACACTCAACGGTGCGGAAGGAGGTTGTGGTTACCCCCAAGTACTTTTCTCACTTCCAGTCCCCGAACCTTTCATGGAAGGTTTAGGAGGTTAAAGAGATGTTCAAAGGAAAAGTGGTTGCTTTCGCTTTGATGCTCGTGCTCGCAACCTCCGTCTATGCCGGTGACGTCGATGACTGCAGGAGCACTCTGGGAATTACCGGATGCGCTCAGATGAAATTGACGATCTGCCCGGCAGGAGACTTCGAGTTCATCCGCGAGGCATGCGGAACCGGCATCACTGCTTACATCTGGGTTACGGCGCGCGACGCCAGCGGCAATCCGATCCCGGGTATTCCCTGGACGGATTACTGGCTAAACGCCTGCAATCCCGCAAAGCAGCTTGCCCTCTGCGCGAGCCCGATCGCTGCCGACTCCCTCACCGGAGCGAACGGCACGACGACTTTCTCGAACCGCATCGCGGCCGGCGGTTGCACGCTGACTCAGGGTATCTGGTGGGCCATTCAGGGCAAGCCCCTCAAGGGTGTTTACCCGAGCTGCACCAGCAACATTTGCTTGAATGTTATCGTTAAGAGCCCGGATATCACCGGCACCGGTGGCAATCCGGACGGCATTGTCAACCTGTCCGACCTGATTCCGTTCGGCACGAGCTACAACAAGAATCTCGGTCAGGGCGGTTACAATGACTGCTGCGACTACAACGATGACGCCAAGTGCAACCTGAGCGACTTTGCATTCTTCGG
>JBFYZM010000314.1:0-3232 GCA_041309505.1 Candidatus Krumholzibacteriota bacterium | reverse complement strand
GGAGGGCTCGGGCCAGGCCGGCGAGACGCCTTCGCTCGGGGCCGTCCCCGATGACGTGCAGCTCGGCGCCGGTCTCGAGCCTCCCGAACGCCTCGATGAGCAGATCGATTCCCTTCACGGGCTCGAAGTTGCCCGCGTACAGGACGATCCGCTTCGATTCGTCGAGATGGAGCTCGCGGCGCGCCGCAACCCTGTCGAACGGCCGGAAGAGGCCGCGATCGACCCCGTTGTAGATGACGTGTATCTTGCCGGCGTCCACTCCCTCGGCGACGAGCCGCTTGCGCAGCGCTGCGCTCACCGAGACGATCTCCCGCGCCCGCCGCATCGCGTCGAGGATGCGGCTCCTGCGATCGGGGTACTGCATGTACTCGTTGATGTCGCTCCCGTGGACGCGCGCGACGAAGGGGATATCGTGCCTACCCGCGAGAAGCGCCGCCGCGTAGCAGTCGGGATAGGCCCAGGTGGCGTACACGACGTCGGGACGATCCGCGCGGATAAGCCGCTCGAAGAGCGGCGCGATCGACCGTTCGTAGAAAGCTCCGTAGAAGCGGCGCATGATCCCCGGCGTATAGAAATAGGGAGGGTAGCGCACCGTCACGAGATCCCGGCATTCCTCGGGCGGCGCGGGCTTCCGGCCGCTCAGCGCGAGCGTCGCGTACCGCGTCCAGGGCACGGGGACGATCAGCCGAAGCTCGTGGAGCGCGGCGAGGTGCAGGATCTGCTGTTTGTTGAAGGGAGCGAGCCCCGGCCGCGTGACGTCGGGGAAAAGATTCGTTATGCCGACGACCTTCATTCGTCCTTCCCGCCCGACGCGAGGGAGGCATCGGACGCCCTCTCTCCCTCCCACCGGTTGAGATAGTGGATCAGGATGAAAATGCTGATGATACTCCCGAGAACTCTCGAAACGAGCGTGGCCCACGCCGCGCCGACCGCGCCGTACGGCGGGATGAAGATCAGGTTGCCCGCAAAGTTCAGGACGAGGTTGATCGCCGCCATCATGGTGAAGAGCTGCGGCTTGTTGAGCGAATGGCCGACGAGATTGATGGGATTGATGATTGTCAGCAGTATGAACGCGCCGACGAGGATCTGGAACAGCGAGACGGCCTGGGTGAATTTCGGGAAGAACGTCTCGATGATCGGCCTCGCGAAGACGATGAGGAATACGCACAGGACTCCCACGAAGGCGGTCACCTTGAGCGTGTCGCGGAAGTACTGGAACACCTGCGCTTTCTTCGTAAACTGCGCCACCTTCGGAAGGAGCACGACGTTCAGCGTCTCCGGCACCATCTCGATGGGGCGGACAAGCATGTAGGCGACCCCGTAGTTGCCGACGTCCGTCGGCTGCTTGAAGTAGTTGAGCATGATAACATCGAGGCGGTCGAAGAGCATGAAGAGGAGGCTGAAGGCGAAGAGCCAGCCGCTGTAGCGAAACACCTCGCCGAGGGGATACTTCGTCGACTGCTTCCGCGTGTAATACTTCCTCGGAATGACGAGGGACATGACGAGAAAGCCGATGAACGTCTGGGCGAGGTTGATGGCCAGGGTGTTTTCGACGGTGAGCGTCGTGGCTCGCCACACGATGACGAGGAGCATGACGCGCGCGAACGACGCCGCGACGTTGATGACGGCCATTTGCCTGAACTTCTCGTACGCCCGAAGCACGGCTTCGGTATGGTACGACACGTTGAACAGGAACGCGCCGAACGCGGCGAGCCGGAGCGCGGTCGTGAGCGGCGCGTAGCCGCGGACGTGCGCGGCAAACACCGGCGCGCCGAAATAGGCGAGCACTACGAAACAGCCCGATACGGCGAGGCGGAAGAAATAGATTCGCCGGAAGATGCCGACGGCGCTCTCGTCGTCGTTCCGAACGACGTGCAGCGAGAGCTTGCGGATCATCGTCGTCGTAAGGCCGAGCTCGATCACGGTGCCGGCGATGCCCATGACGACGGAGGCCATCGTGAAGAGCCCGAACTTTTCCACGCCGAGGGAGTTGGCGACGAGCCAGCTCGCGAAGAACCCCATCGCGGCCGTCACGACCCTGCTCGAATAGATATACGCGAGCTGGCGGACGCTTTCGCGCCTGAGCGTTTCCACGATCCAGGATTTGAGGAGGTTGAACAGCCTCATAGAACTATCGACGGCGCAGCCGTCACCCGATCAATGTGCGCATCTTCACAACGACGCTCCGGATGGGATAGAACAACCGGTCGTTCATGATGAGCCTTTTCGTGATGAACTCGGAGCGCGAGAATAGATTGAGGAGCTTGATCGCCCAGTCCATAACCGCCGGCTCGATCTCGACCTTGAGCCGGTCGAAATCCCCGTCGATCGCGATGTCCCCCGCGGCGATCGCGCCGATCCCCCGCTCGCCGGCGAGCCGCACGTGCCCCGAAGAGTACGGATCGAGCCCGATGAGCCGCATGCTCGTCGCGTCGACGGCGACCTCGTCCGTCCCGCCGACGACGAGATTCGCGTTGATCGGGTATCCGTTGATCGGGCCTCGCCCCTGCATCCCGACGATGCCGTCCATGATCGAGAGCTTCACCGGCACGAGCGCCGCGATGTCGCAGAGGAGCCCATCGAGATGCTTGTGCCAGATGAGCCGGTCCTTGCGCGGCACGCATCCCCATTGGTTCTTGAGCGATCCGGTGAACACGGTCGTTGCGTGCGTCTTGAGCACGGGAAGCGTGACGAAATAATCCGTTTCGAGAAAGCGCCGGGCGAAGTTCCATTTCCCGAGCGCCTCGTTCGGCACCCAGACCTGCTCTTCCCTCGAGAAATTGACCGCCGCGACACCGTACTTCTTCACGAGGTCGTAGATGCCGTTCGCTTCGTACGCCTGCTCGACCGTATAGCGGGGCCCGTCCGACTCGCCGATGGTGACGTGCGGCGTGAGATCGCGGAGGCGCTTCACCACCGATTCCATGACGCCGAACGACGTGTTCGCGACGTGCTTCATGTCGGCCCGCTCGGTGCACAGATTGGGCTTGATGAGCACCTTCGTGTCCGGCCCCACCGCCCGGGAGACGTTGCAGAACGAGAATATTTCGCCGATAACCTCGTCGAGAGGCCGTTCGGCGATCGAGCGGATGATTACTCGGGATTGCGCCATCGTTTACTCCTGCCGAAGCCGGTTCATTCCGCGACGCCCCGGCGGAAAGCAAGCAACCTGCCAAAAGCCCTCTGAAAAGCCTTTCAAAGGGCGACTGATTGAACTTATAATAATACAGAT
>JBFYZM010000313.1:0-18967 GCA_041309505.1 Candidatus Krumholzibacteriota bacterium | reverse complement strand
AGCCGGCAATCCGCTCAGGAGCCCTCCGAGAGGAACGGATTTTCCCGCTTTTCCTCCCCGATCGTCGTGCGCGGCCCGTGCCCGCAGTAGACGATCGTCCTGTCGCTCAGGGTGAAGAGCTCGTTTCGTATCGAAGCGAGGAGCGTGTCGAGATCTCCCCCCTCGAAATCGGTTCTCCCGATCGAACGGTGGAAAAGCGTATCTCCCGCGAGGACGAATCCGTCGAAAAGGATCGATATCCCGCCCGGCGTGTGTCCCGGCGTGTGGAGGACCTTGCCCCGGGCCTCGCCGAAGACGATCTCGTCCCCCGCCGCGAGCACGCGAGAGACCTTCGGCTCCCTGATGTTTCCCATTCCCCAGAAGGGCGCCTCGGCGATCGAGAGCTTGACGATTCCGAGATCGGCGCCGTGAATCGCGAGCGGCACGCCGTAGCGTTCCACGAGCTCGGCGGCGGAGGCGATATGGTCGCTGTGCCCGTGCGTGCACACGATCTCGACCGGTTCGAGCCGCGCCTCCTCGACGGCTACCTCGATGACGTCGGGATCTCCGCCCGGATCGACGATGACCGCTTTTCTCGTCTCGGGGCACGAGAGAATGTAGCAGTTCGTCTGGATGGGGCCGACGACCCTGCACGCCACGCGCACCTGGATATCTTCCTTCATTTTCCTCCCGGACATGCGAGAGCGCCCGTCGGGCATACGAGAGCCGCGATTCCGCACGGGCGGCAGCGTTCCGGCACGACGACGAGCGCGAGCCCCTCGACGACGAGCGCCTCGGTGGGACATGCGGCGGCGCACGCCCCGCAGACGACGCACGTCTCCCGGTCGACCGTTATGCCTTCGCGCGATTCCTTCATCGATCTCGCCGGCGCGTCTTTCCGCCGAGCCAGTTTCCGGCGAATTGTACCAGAAACCGCGGGCGCGCCGCAACGAGAGCGCGCACCATGGCGATCGGCTTCACGCCCTTCTCGTCGAACAGGCCCGGCACGCGCGAGAGCTCCCGCGCCATGCGGGACATCTCCTCGTCGGGGAGAGCGTAGAATATCCGCGCCGCGTGGTAGAAGGCCTCGTTCGACTTCCCGACCGTGCGGCGCCACTCGCGCGTGTACGCGGCGAGGTCATTCGCCGAGGCGCTTCCCCGGCCGAGCGCGGAGAGAATCGCGGAGGCCGCCATGTCGGCCGCTTCGAGCGCGTTGACGATGCCGCCTCCGGAGAAGGGATTGTTCTGGTTCGCGGCCTCTCCGACCGCCACAAACCCGTCCGCGGCGAGAGCGCCGAGTCCGCGCGCCACGGAGCATCCCCCGATGACGAGGCGGGTGCGCGTTCCGCCCGGCGCGCGGCTCGCGAGAAAGGCGTTCAGGTAATCGACGGCGGTTTTCCCGTCCGCCTGGAGGGGGTTGATCCCGACCCCGACGTTCGCCCGTCCCGTCCCCTTCGGGAAAACCCACGCGTAGCCTCCCGGCGCGAAGCTTCTCCCGAGATGGAATTCGATGAACGCGCCGGCGAGATCGATCCCTTCGATCAGCTCCTCGGCGCACGCGAAGATCTCGTCGGGGCGAATGCTCTTCTTGAGCCCCGCCCACCGCGGGGAGAGCGACTCGACGCCGTCGGCGCCCACCGTGACCTCTGCCCGCTCGTCGTACTCGGATCCGGTCGCGAGATCCTTCACCCGCGCCCCGAGGACGCGGAATCCTTCGCGGATGAGCCCCGTCGCCTGGTGGCCGGTCCGCAGCTCCGCGCCGGCCGAGACGGCGGCTTCGGCGAGACGCCGATCGAAGAGCTCGCGGTCGACGACGAAGCCGATGCCGGGCATCTCGCGCTGGAACCTGGTCCCGTCCGGCGAGACGATGAGAAAGCCGTTAATGGGAGACGAAACGAGGAGATCGTCGAGGGGAAGATAGCGCTCCACGTCCTCGCGCGGCCCCACCGCCTCCGCGCAGCGGACGGGGTACCCGACGCGCGGGCGCTTTTCGAGAAGGAGGACGCGCCGGCCGCCGCGCGCGATCTGCGCGGCGGTTCTCGACCCTGCCGGTCCCGCGCCGATCACGATGACGTCGAAGCGGCGATTCGCGGTCATAGGTAATAGATCAGATTGAGCGACAGGATGAAGCCCGAGTACTTGAGATCGAAGTTGCCGTTATGGATGTCGAATTTGCTCTGCGCCATCTGGTATTTTCCCTCGAGCCCCGCCGCGTAACGGTTCGTGATGAAGTAGGTCATCCCGAACTCCATATGCAGACCCGCCTGGAAGCTGTTCTGGGATACGTTCTCCGCCGGATTGGAGAACGGCGTGCCGTCGCTCTTCGTGCTTTCCGTATCGAGGCGCACCATGGGGACGACCGCCGCGAATCCGGCGCCGACGTACGGGGAGAAGCGCTGCGGTTCGGGGGGAGTGAAGTAGTACGAGAATCCCGCCTCGAGCGTGAGGAGATACACCTTGAGGGTCCGCTCGATGCTGAGATCGTAGTTGGTGTCGGGAAGCGCGGCGACATAGCTCCCGACGCTCGACGTGTGGATATAGCTCAGACTCGCGCTTCCCTTGAAGAAATGATTCGGGGTGAGCTGGCGTTCGTAGGACAGGCGGCCGTACGGGGCGGGAGAAAGCTCCTCGAACGTCTCGCTCCCGTTACGGGCTTTCGCCCAGTTGTCCAAATGCTCGGTCAGATACGTGAAATCCGCTCCATCGAAGAAACCGACCGCCAGGAAGAGGCTGTTGTACGGAATGGGGCCGAAGTATTTCTTCTCCTTGAATATCGGCGGCGCGCCCTGCGCGACGGAACAGACGAGCAGCGAAAGAACGACGAAGGCGACGATTGAATATTTCTTCATGAACGCTCCATTCTCCCGAAAACCCGGCCTCCTTCAAGAGACCTTGGCCGCACATCTATAAGGTAACCTCCCCGCATTCCGTTGTCAACTGCAACCTTGGCAACCTCTTACCTTGACAAACGGGGGCGTCTGAAGTATGGTGGAATCCTCGCGGGGGCGGGAGCTTATGAAAATAATACTCTTTGTATGCACGGGAAACAGCTGTCGGAGCCCCATGGCGCGGGGGATCGCCTCGGCCCGGCTGCCGGGGCGCTGGCAGGGAAAGGCGGCCTTTTCCTCGGCGGGCACCGCGGCGTACGACGGCATGAGGGCGGCCGGGAACGCCGTTCTCGTTCTCAAGGAAATCGGTATCGATATTTCCCGCCACAGGGCGAGGCTTCTCACCGCCGAGATTGCGGAAAGCGCCACCCTTATCGTCGCCATGACGCGCCGTCACCGGGAGGAGATTCTTCGGATCGCGCCGGGCTCGGAAGGCAAGGTGATCGTTCTCGGCGATCTCGATCTGAAGAGAAAGAATCCCGACATCGAGGATCCGATAGGCGGAGACGAAGCGGTCTACCGGCACACGAGGGATGAAATCGCGGATCTCGTAAACCTCCTCATCGATTACATCGCGGAGAGCTTCAAATTGGAGGAATAGCCGGTGGGGGGCTGATTTCAGACATTCTGGAATTATCAGCCCAAAATGAAAAAATAGGGATTGCCCGCCGGGAGCGCAGGGGCTATAATTTTTTCGATTCTCTACCGGGTAAAAGATCGATCGGCAGCGGGACGCGCGAGAAGCAATAACAGAGGATTCCGGCGGTCCGACGCGCAGGAAAGAAGGAGAGGTAACGATGGCTCTGAAGCCGACGAAGAAGATCTGGATGGACGGGAAATTCGTCAACTGGGACGACGCCACGATTCACGTCTGCGCGCACGTCGTTCATTACGGCACCGCGGTTTTCGAGGGTATCAGGTGCTATAACACGAAGAAAGGCCCGATGATCTTCCGCCTCCAGCCGCACATCAAGCGCCTCTACAACTCCGCGAAGATGTACCGCATGGAGCCGACGTCGATCACGATGGAGAAATTCATGGAGGCGTGCGTCGAAACGGTGCGCGTCAACGACCTGAAGGAATGCTATATCAGGCCCGTCGTCTATCGCGGCTACAACGAGCTCGGCGTGTATCCCATGAACTGCCCCATCAACGCGTTCATCGTCGTGTGGGAATGGGGCAAATATCTCGGTCCGGAAGCGCTCGAGCAGGGCGTCGACGTGTGCGTATCGAGCTGGAACCGCATCGCGCCGAACACGCTGCCGGCGCTCGCGAAGACGGCCGCCAACTACATGAATTCGCAGCTCATCAAGATGGAGGCGCGCCTCGGCGGGTACGAGGAGGGCATCGCGCTCGACACGAACGGCTACGTGAGCGAGGGGAGCGGCGAGAACATCTTCCTCGCGATGAACGGCAAGCTCCTCACGACGCCCCTCGGCGCGAGCGTGCTTCCCGGCATCACGCGAGACTCCGTCATCACGATCGCGAAGGAGCTCGGGATCGAGGTCTCCGAGCAGCTCATCCCGCGCGAGATGCTTTATATAGCGGACGAGCTCTTCTTCACCGGCACGGCCGCCGAAATCACGCCGATCCGCAGCGTCGACAAGATCAACGTCGGCGCGGGCAAGGCCGGCCCGATCACGAAGAAGCTCCAGGAGATATTCTTCAAATATCTGAACATGGAGACCGGCGACACGCACGGCTGGATGACGCCGATAGCCAAGTAGACGGCCGCGGGAGGAAGACCTGTGATAATTGCGATCGGCTCCGATCACCGGGGCTTCGCCCTCAAGGCGCATCTCGTCTCCACGCTCGCGAAGGCGGGGCATGAGATCGTCGATCTCGGCTGTTCGGGGGTCGAACCGGTCGATTACCCCGATTTCGCCTTCGCGGTCGGCGAGATGGTGGCCTCGGGCGGCGCCGAGCGGGGGATCCTCGTGTGCGGGAGCGGGATCGGAATGTCGATCGCGGCGAACAAGGTGCGCGGCGTCCGCGCGGCGCTGTGCCGCACGGTTGAGGACGCCCGCAT
This sequence comes from Candidatus Krumholzibacteriota bacterium, assembly GCA_041309505.1. Lineage (GTDB taxonomy): Bacteria > Krumholzibacteriota > Krumholzibacteriia > Krumholzibacteriales > Krumholzibacteriaceae > SSS58A. Next base: position 14,071 of record JBFYZM010000313.1, on the reverse strand, counting down.
GACCCGCCGGCATAACGATTCGAACGTGCTCGCGCTTCCGGAGCGCGGCCTCGACGATCCGCGCACGACGGACGAGATCGTCGCGACGTGGCTCGCCACTCCCTTCGAGGGAGGACGGCACGAGCGGAGAGTCGAGAAAATTCGCGAATACGAGGAGCGCTGCTGATGTTCGACGAAAACCTCTTCACGTATCTCGAGAAAACCGATCCGGAGATCATGGACGCGATGCGGGGCGAGCTCGCGCGCCAGCAGGGGCAGCTCGAGCTCATCGCGAGCGAGAATTTCGCGAGCCGCGCCGTGCTCGCCGCCCTTTCGAACCCGATGCAGAACAAGTACGCCGAGGGCTATCCGGGAAAACGCTACTACGGCGGCTGCGAGTTCGTCGATGTCGCCGAGGATCTCGCACGCGAGCGCGCGAAAACGCTCTTCGGGGCGCAGCACGCGAACGTCCAGCCGCACTGCGGCACCGGCGCCAACATCACCGCGTACCTCTCGTTCCTGAAGCCGGGAGACACGATCATGGGGCTGAGCCTCTCGCACGGCGGGCATCTCTCGCACGGGCATCCGGTCAATTTCTCGGGATCGTTCTTCAAGGTCGTGCACTACGAGGTGGACCGCGAGACGAAGAGGCTCGACTACGACGCGATCGAGAAGCAGGCCCTCGCCGAGCGGCCGAAGCTCTTCGTCGCCGGCGCGAGCGCCTACTGCCGCGAGTGGGATTTCAAGCGGCTCCGCGGGATCTGCGACGCGATCGGCGCGATCCTCATGGTCGACATGGCGCACTTCGCGGGGCTCGTCGCGGCGAAGATCCATCCCGACCCGGTGCCGTACGCGGACGTCGTCACCTCGACGACGCACAAGACGCTCCGCGGGCCGCGCGGCGGTCTCATCCTCTGCCCCGCGAAATACCAGAAGGAAATCGACAAGCTCAATTTCCCCGGCACGCAGGGAGGGCCGTTCATGCACGTCATCGCGGCCAAGGCGGTTTGCTTCAAGGAGGCGATGTCGGAGGAGTTCCGCGCGTACCAGCGCCAGGTGGTCGCGAACGCGAAGAAGCTCTCGAGCGTCCTCATGGCGCGCGGCTTCGACGTGGTGACCGGCGGCACCGACACGCACCTCTTCCTCGTCGACCTTTCGAAGCGCGGCCTCACCGGCAAGGACGCCGAGAAGGCGCTCGAACGCGCCGGCATGACGGTCAACAAGAACACCGTACCCTTCGACGAGAAAAGCCCCTTCGTCACCTCCGGATTCCGCGTCGGGACGCCGGCGCTCACCACGCGCGGCATGAAGGAGAGCGAAATGGAGGAGCTCGGAGCCCTCATGGCCTCGGTTCTCGAGGACCTGACGAACGAGAAGGCGATTCTTCAGGCGCGCGAGGCCGCCGCGGCGCTCGCGAAGCGGTTCCCTCTCTACGCGTGACGCAGCCGCGCCGGGCGGCGCGGCACGGGAGCGATCATGACGAGACCGAGCTGGGACGAATATTTCATGAAGATCGCCGCTCTCGTATCGGAGCGCTCGACGTGCATGCGGAGGCGCGTCGGCGCGATCATCGTCAACAACAAGCAGATCATATCGACCGGCTACAACGGCGCGCCGCGCGGGCTCAAGCACTGCCTCGAGGTGGGCTGCCTGCGCGAGAAGATGGGCATCCCCTCGGGGGAGCGCCAGGAGCTCTGCCGGGGCGCCCACGCCGAGCAGAACGCCATCATCCAGGCGGCCTCCAGCGGCGTGAGCATGGAGGGCTCGACGATGTACTGCACCACCGCCCCGTGCGCGACGTGCGCGAAGATGATCATCAACGCCGGCGTCAAGCGCCTCGTCCTCGGCGGGCGCTACCCCGACTCCCTCGGCGAGACCCTCATCGAGGAAGCGCTCATCGAGACCGAGTATCAACTGCTCGAGCCGAAGCCCTGAGCGTTTCCGGTCCGGAGGTTTTTCATGCGGTGCCCTTCGTGCGGTCATGAGGAAGACCGGGTCGTCGACAGCCGCGCGACGAAGGAGAACTCCGCGGTGCGCAGGCGCCGCGAGTGCCTCAAGTGCAACGCGCGTTTCACGACGTACGAGTACATCGAGCACACGCCGCTCATGGTCGTGAAGAAGGACGGCCGCCGGGAGCATTACAGCAGGGAAAAGATTATGAACGGGCTGCTCCGCGCGTGCGAGAAGCGCCCCGTGTCGCGCGAATCGCTCGAGAAGCTCGTCGACGAGGTCGAGGAGTCGATCGGCCGCCGCGTGCGCGACGAGATTCCGACGAGCGAGATCGGCAACGAGATCATCAAGCACCTCGGCGGCCTCGACCAGGTCGCCTACGTGCGTTTCGCTTCGGTATACCGCGAGTTCAAGGACGTGACGCAGTTCCTCGACGAGCTGCGGAGCCTGCTCGAGAAGAAGAGATAAAAGGAGGTCTCGATATGCTATCCATGGTGCGGTTCCCGGCGGCGCGCATCCTCGTCGCGTGCGCTCTTGCGTGCCTCATCGTCCAGCTCGTTCCCGCGGCCTCGCCGCGGGCCGAGGAGACGAAATCCTGCACGCTGCTCTTCAGACTTCCGGAGGGCGCCGTTCTTCATTACAAGTCGTTCAACCAGCTGGATCAAAATTTCGGCGGCACGGACGTTTCGATGAACCAGACCTCGCAGGTCGATATGGTCTACGGAAGCGCTCCCGACTCCACGGGAGCCGCGAGGGTCGATCTCAAGTATATCGAGGTGAAGTCGAGCCTCCTCTCGGGCGGACAGCTCATGGATTGGTCGCCTCCGATCAAGCTCGAGGGGACGACGATCAGGATCACGATCATGCCGAACGGCGATATCGTCAAATTCGATCCGGGACGCGGCGTTCCGGGTCTTGAAAGTGTCGAGGACCTGCGCGATATTATCGATGCCTGGTTCGTCAAGTTCCCCGAAGCGGAGATAGCCGTCGGGCAGTCCTGGACCGAGGAGATCGTAAAGGGAAAACGCGATGAAGGCCCCCCGGCCGTGAAGGGCCAGATGGTCTACACGCTCAAGAAGATCGAGAAGAAGGGCGATCTGGAAGTCGCCGTGATCGAGGGCAAGATGAAGCTCGAGCTCTACCAGGACACTCCCGCGGGGGTGCTCGTCGGCGAGGGAGAGGGCGATCTGAAGGCGCAGGTGGCCCTGAGCGGCGGATACATCGTCGAGCTCAAAGAGACGATCGACATCCGGGGCGACGTCGTCGCGAAAGATCCCCTGACCGACAAGGAAACGAAGAGAGAGACTGCCGTCACCCAGATCTACGAGCGCAAGCTGCAGCGGTAGCGCAGGCGACGGTGGTGGAAGAGCGCACAGAGAATCTCAAGGAGATGGGGCTCCTCGATCATCTCGAGGAGCTTCGCTCGACCCTGATCGCCTCTCTCGTCGCGTGGATCGGCGCCTCCGCCGTCCTCTGGTTCTTCTCGGAGCGGATTCTCGATTTTCTCATCCGGCATCTTCCCGTCAAAGACCTCTACTTCTTCGCCCCGGGCGAAGCGTTCATGGTCAGGATGAAGCTCAGCTTCATCTGCGGGATTCTCGTCTCGTTCCACTATCTTCTCTTCAGGGCGTGGCGATTTGTCTCGCCCGGCCTCTTCAAGAAGGAACAGAGCCTCGTTTTCCCCGTCATCGTTCTCTCGGTCGCTCTCTTCTATCTGGGGCTCGTCTTCGCCTACTGGGTGATGATGCCGCTCGTGCTCAGGTTCTTCATCGACTTCGGCACGGGGAACCTGACCCCGATGCTCTCGGTGGAAAAGTACTTCGGTTTCGTCGCGAAGCTCTCGTTCGCCTTCGGTCTCGTGTTCCAGCTTCCACTCGTCGTCATCCTTCTCACCTCGCTCGGGGTCGTCTCGGCGCGCGCGCTCCTCGCGCAGTGGCGCTGGGCCATTCTCATTATCTTCATCGTCGCCGCCGTTTTGACCCCTCCCGATCCGATCTCGCAGATCTGCATGGCGGTCCCGCTCTGCGTGCTGTATTTCGCGAGCGTCGCCGCCTCGTTCGTCATCGAGAGGCGCGGGAAGAAACCCGACGAGCCGGCGTCCTAATCGAACAGCTTTTCGGCCGACTGGTACGCGGCGTGGACCTTCTCCACCGCGGCCAGAATCTCCTCCTTGCTGTCGGTTTTCGCGGTCTCGACGAGCTCTCCGACGCGCTTCTCGAGCTCCTGCACGGCGAGCAGATACTGGGCCTGCCGGTCGGCGAGACGTGTCGGCAAGGCGGCCTCCTTGAGGGGCGCGATCTTCGCCTGCATCGCCGCGGCCGCGGCGCGGATCTGCGCTACATCGTACGCCGGACCGTAGTAATGGTAGAGCTTGTACATCTCCTGATGGAACGACTCAAGCGCGGGAACGACGGGACGGATCGTTCGCACGAGCAGCTCGTAGCCCGCATGGAAGGCCTCGGTCGCGGCGAGCATCTCCGCTTCGTTGTTCGTGTCCGCCGCCTTGTGCAGCTGCAGGACGGCCTCTTTCAGATTGGCCTTCTTGTCGTTCCATTCCTGCTGCTTGTCCCGAAGGATGCCCGGCAGCCCGGCCGCGTCGAGATTCGCCACCAGCGTATCGACCTTGGGAAGAAGCTCCCTGATCATGGCATAGTTCTTGTCGGCATAGGCGCTGTGCCAGAGCGGATAAACGACCTCGTGCAGCGCGCTCAGGGCGGGAACGGACGCCGCGAGCTCTTCCTGCGAGATCTCCGCCTGCGCGGCGCTCTCGTCGGCCGCGGATCGCGCCTTCTCGCTCTTCTGGCAGGCGAGCAGCGCGCTGACAACCAGCACGGCCGATCCGATCGCGATCAAACGTCCGAGCTTGTTCATCGAGGGCCTCCTTTTGGACGGTGAAACCGATTCTCTCTCGCCCCAGTATGGACCGCGCCGGCCCGCCTGTCAATTGCCGCGGCCCCGCGGAACCTTGACACCGGCGCCGCCGCGTGGTACGTTTATAACGGTTCCAGACGCTTGTTCCGCGATCGAGAAACGACGAAAAAGGACGATAATGACCCAATCCGACCTCCAGAAGCTCGCGCCCATACAATCTCTCGTTCGCGGCGAGCTCGAATCGCTCGAGGCGCGGCTCCAGGAAATCCTGCTGTCCGATATCCCGCTCATCGAAAATATCTGCAGCTATCTGAACGACAGGCCGGGGAAGCGCATCCGGCCGACGATCCTCTTTCTCACCGCGCGGAGCGCGGGGAGCATCGAGGCCGACGCGGTCACGGCCGGGCTCGCCGTCGAGCTCGTTCACACCGCCACCCTCGTTCACGACGACATCATCGACGACCACCTCGTGCGGCGGGGGAAGCCGACCGTGTACGCGCGGTGGGGAAGCGACGCGGCGACGCTCATCGGGGACTATCTCTATACGATGGCCTTCTCGTGTCTCGCGGAAGCGCGGATGTTCGACGTTATGGAGATCCTCGCCCGCGTCACGCACGACATGAGCGTCGGCGAGCTCATGCAGCTCCAGCTCAGGCGCACGATCGATCTGAACGAGGAGCGCTACATGGACATGATCTACAAGAAGACGGCCGCGCTCTTCTCCGCCTCGTGCGAATGCGGCGCGATCCTCGGCGGCGAGCGGAACGGCGGGCGCAGCAATTACTCGCGTTTCGGGAAGAACATGGGGCTCGCCTTCCAGATCGTGGACGATCTCTTCGACTACGTCGCGGCCGAATGCGACCTCGGCAAGCCCACCGCGGCCGATTTCTCCGACGGGCGGGTGACGCTCCCCTTCATCACGGCCTTCCGCAACGCCCCGGATCCGGTGCGCAAGCGCGTGAGCGATCTCTTCACCGCGAGCTTCGACAAAGGAAAGCACTGGGGCGAGGTCGTCGACTTCGTCCAGAGCTACGGGGGTGTCGAATACTCGCTGCGCAAGGCCAGGCATTTCGTGGAGCGGGCGAAGGGACACCTCGTCGACGTGAGCTCCTCGCCCGAACGGGACGCGCTCATCGTCGCGGGCGATTACGTCGTGGAGCGCGTGGGCAATTTCTGCAGATGAGAGGAACCCCCTGAAAGACGTGGAGGCGCTGTACTACGAGAAGCTCGACGGGCTGAAGGTCCGCTGCCGTCTCTGCCCGCACCTGTGCGGGATCGCCGACGGTACCGCGGGAAAATGCGGCGTGCGCGAAAACCATGAGGGCACGCTCGTCGCGACCTCGTACGGGCGCACCGTCACGACGCATCTCGATCCGATCGAGAAGAAGCCGCTCTATCATTTCATGCCGGGGAGCATGATTCTCTCGATCGGGCCGAACGGCTGCACGCTCGCGTGCGACAACTGCCAGAACTGGCATATCTCGCAGGAGCTCGCCCCTACGCAGTACCTGGCGCCCGAGGATCTTCCCGAACTCGCCGCGCGCGACGGCTCGATCGGGGCCGCGTTCACCTACACCGAGCCGCTCCTGTGGTACGAATACTTGAAAGACGTTCTCCCGCTCCTGCGCGCGAAGGGACTCAAATCGGTGCTCGTCACGAACGGATTTCTGAACGAGGAGCCGGCGCGGGAGATCGCGCCTCTCGTCGACGCTTTCAACGTGGATCTCAAGGGGATCCGGGACGAATTCTACAAGGAGCATTGCGGGGGGAGAGTCGAGCCGGTGAAGCGCTTCATCGAGATCGCTTCGAACGTCTCGCACGTCGAGGTGACGAACCTCGTGATCCCGGGACTGAACGACGCGACGGAGGATTTCGAGGATCTCGTCGAATGGCTCGCGGGGGTGTCGATCGACATCCCGCTCCATTTCTCGCGGTTCTTCCCGCAGTACCGGATGAACGACCGGCCCGCGACGCCGAAGGAAACGCTCGAAACGGCATACGCCATAGCGCGAAAAAAGCTCCGCTACGTATACGTGGGCAATATTATGATCGACGGGACGGAGGATACGCGCTGCGCGAAGTGCGGCGCCTCCGTCGTGAAGAGGGCGGGGTATGGGGCGGAGGTTCTCGGGCCGGAGGGAAAATGTCCCGGATGCGGCACGCAGGTAAAAGGGGTTTGGAGGTAACTTGACCAAATTAGCGCCGAAGACGCTCGCAAAGAGAATCGTCAAGATCGCATGGAGCAAGAAAGCGGAGGACATCGTCCTCCTCGATCTCAGGAAGATATCGAGCATGACGGACTATTTTCTCGTCTGCTCGGCGGGGAGCGAAGTGCAGGCGAGGGTGATCGCCGAGGCGATCCTCGATTCGCTCGGCGACAGCGGCATCAAGTGCAGCGTCGAAGGGCTCGATGGCTCCCGCTGGGTCCTCATCGACTGCTACGCCGTCGTCGTGCACATCTTCCTTCCCGAGGTGCGGGAGTTCTACGGGCTCGAGCGTCTCTGGGGGGACGCGCCGCGCGAGGAGTTCTCCGATGACGAATGAGCGCGACGCGGCCTCCGCGAGCGAGAGCGCGCGCTCGGCGCTCGCCGCGGCTCTCTCGGATCTGGGCCTCGCGTTCGAGCGGGAGTCGATTCAGATCGAGCGCCCCGCGGACACCGCGCACGGCGATCTTTCGTCGAACGTCGCGCTTGTCGCGGCGAAGCAATTGAAGAGGAATCCGCGCGAGCTCGCGGCGGAGATCGCTTCCCGCGTGAAGGTCGATGCGGATTTCGTCGCCCGCGTCGAGATCGCGGGCCCCGGCTTCATCAATTTCGCTTTTTCCCACGTGTACGTCACGGAGCAGGTGAAGGAGATCGTCCGCCTCGGGGCGAGCTACGGAGACGGCGGCCTCGGGCAGGGGCGCGCGGTGCAGGTGGAGTTCGTCTCGGCGAACCCGACGGGGCCTCTCGTGATCGTGTCTGCGCGGGCCGCGGCCATCGGGGCCGCCCTCGTCAGCATCCTGCGCAAGGCCGGCTACGACGTGCAGGCCGAATATTACGTGAACGACGCCGGCTCGCAGGTGGCGAAGCTCGGGCTCTCGCTCCTCACGAGATTCCGGCAGCGGCTCGGCGAGGATATCCCGTTCCCCGAGGAAGGCTATCCCGGCGAATATCTCGTCGAGATCGCGCGCGAGATTCCCGAGACCGACGCTCGCGCGTGGCTCGCCCTTCCCGAGGAAGCGGCCGTCACGGCCTTCGGCCAGGCGGCGCTTGATCGGATCATGCAGATGATTCAGAGCGACCTCGAGCTCTTCGGCGTGAAGTACGACAGGTTTTTCAGGGAATCCGAGCTCTACCGAGACGGAGAGGTTCAGAAAACTCTCGCGCTTCTCCGGGAGCGGAACGTCGTATACGAGGAAGACGGCGCGCAATGGTTCCGCTCGGCCGAGCTCGGGGACGAGAAGGACCGCGTGCTCGTGCGGAGCGACGGCTCGCCGACCTACTTCCTCGCGGACGCGGCGTATCATCTCAACAAGCTGCGCCGAGGATTCCTGCAGGCCATCGACCTCTGGGGCCCCGATCACCACGGGCACATCAAGCGGCTGCAATCGGCCGCGCACGTTCTCGGGGCGCCCGAGGGCTGGCCCGAGGTGCTCATCGTGCAGTGGGTGCGCCTCGTCGAGGACGGGAAGGTCGTGAGCATGTCGAAGCGCGGGGGAGAGTTCGTCACGCTGCGCGATCTCGTCGAGGACGTCGGCGCGGACGCCGCGAAGTTCTTCTTCCTCATGCGGAAGACATCGGCGCATCTCGATTTCAACCTCACGCTCGCGCGCAAGGAGTCGGACGAGAATCCGGTCTACTACGTGCAGTACGCGCACGCGCGCATCTCGAGCGTCGTCGCGTTCGCGCGGGAGGGGGGCGTCGATTTTCCCGCCGACACTTCATGCGTCGAGCTTCTCACGGAGAACGAGGAGGTCGAGCTCATGCGGAAGCTCGTCATATTCCCCGAGCTGATACGGGGCGCCGCGCTCACGCGCGAGCCGCATTTCCTCACCGCGTACGCGCAGCAGCTCGCCGCGGAGTTCCACCGGTTCTATCACGTGTGCCGGATCGTCTCGAGCGACAGGCGGCTGAGCGAGGCGAGGCTGCTGCTCGCCGAGGCGACGCGGATCGTGCTCGCCGAGTCGCTCCGCGTGCTCGGCGTCTCGGCGCCGGATAAAATGTAATGTGGGGTGCGACGCCGGCCGCGGCGCCGCGCCCGTCGAAAGGTCATCAATGAGCATCGTCGTCGTCGGAACGGTCGCCTTCGATACGATCGAGACGCCGTGGGGAAAGGCCGAGCGGGTCATCGGCGGTTCGGGCACCTATTTCTCGCTCGCCGCGAGCCATTTCGCGCCGGTGAAGCTCGTCGCCGTCGTGGGCGCCGATTTTCTCGCCGAGCACCGCACGATTCTCGAGGACCGGGGCGTGGACCTCGAGGGGCTCGTCGTGGAATCGAGCGGCAAGACCTTCTTCTGGGCGGGGCGCTACGGCGAGGACCCGAACGAGCGCGAGACGCTCTGCACCGATCTCAACGTCTTCGAGCGGTTCAGGCCGGAGCTCCCGGCGTCGTACTGCTCGAGCAGATGGCTCTTCCTTGGAAATATCGATCCCGAAATCCAGATGAACGCGCTCGACCAGATAACGGGTCGGCCGTTCGTCGGCTGCGACACGATGAACTTCTGGATCGAGCGGAAGGCCGAATCGCTCGCGCGCCTGCTCCGGCGCATCGATATCCTCTTCGTGAACGACGGGGAGGCGCGGCAGCTCTCGGGCCGGAAGAACATCGTGCACGCGGCGCGCGAGATCCTCGGAATGGGGCCGCGCGCGGTCGTCATCAAGAAGGGGGAGCACGGAGCGTTTCTCTTCACGAAGGAGTTTCGTTTCTTCGCGCCGGCCTATCCGCTCGGCGAGGTCCTCGATCCGACGGGCGCCGGCGACAGCTTCGCGGGGGGCTTCATGGGATACCTCGCGGGCGGCGCGTCTCTCGACGAAAAGCGTCTCCGCCGCGCGATGATCTACGGGACGATCACGGGGAGCTTCGCCTGCGAGAGCTTCTCCGTCGAGCGGCTCCGCGCTCTCACCGACGAGCACATCACGGGGCGATACGCGGAGCTCGTGGATCTCGTGAGGATCGAGATCGACTGAGCGGCGCGAGCCTCGAGCGGGCGTCGGCGCCCCGGGGGCCGGATCCCGGCATGAAAGGACCTGTCTCGTGAGGCAATGGTACGAAGAGCTCTTCGAGAACTACGGGATGAAATACGACCGCGAGAGCTTCGCGCAGGGCACGGTCGGCGAGTGCGACTTCATCGAACGGGAGATCGGCCGCCGGACGGAGACGAGTATCCTGGATATCGGGTGCGGCACGGGCAGACACTCGATCGAGCTGGCCCGGCGGGGGTATTCGGTCGTCGGGATCGATCTGTCGGAATCGCTCCTGAAGCGGGCGCGGGAGAAGGCGGCCGAGGCGGGGCTGCGCGTCGATTTCCGGAAGCACGACGCGAGAAGCCTCCCGTTCGAGGATGAATTCGATCTGGCCATCATGATCTGCGAGGGCGCGTTTTCGCTGATGGAGACGGACGAGATGAACTACCGGATTCTCCAGGGCGCCGCGGCGGCCCTTCGGCCGAAGGGGAAATTGATCTTCACCACGCTGAACGCCCTCTTTCCGCTGTACCATTCCGTTAAGGAGTTCCTCGACGCGAACGCGAAAGAGGGCAACGCGCGGGCCGCCGAGATCTTGTTCGACCTGATGACCTTCAGGGAGCGCAGCACGATCGACGTCGAGGACGATCTGGGGAACAGGAAAGAGCTGCACTGCAACGAGCGGTATTACACGCCCTCCGAGATAACGTGGCTTCTCAAGAGCCTGCGCTTCGAGACGGTCGAGATTTTCGGGGCGAAGCTGGGCGCGTTCAGCCGGGCCGACGCGCTCACGCCCGACGATTTCGAGATGCTCGTGATCGCGGAAAAGGGATAGATCTCCGGCCTGGCCCCGCCGGCCGCGAGGCGCCCGGGGCGGCGCCGATCGAGAGGTGTTCGTCATGATCTCGTTTGTTTCGCGGTTCGTCATCTGCGCGTTCCTCGTCGCCGGATTGCCCGCGTGCGACGACGATACGCAGGAACCCGACGGCGAGACGCCGACGGTGGAGTTCACCGAGGAACAGCGCGAGCTGGCGGATCAAATCATCAGCGTCTTCGAGAACAACACGCCTGAAATCGATTATGCCTATGCAGAAAACCTGGACCCCGGCCGCGGCATCACGGCCGGCCGGGCCGGGTTCACTTCGGCGACGGGCGACATGCTGCTGGTGGTCGAGAGCTACACTCAGCGCGTCCCCGTCAACCCGCTCGCCGGCTATCTCCCGCGCCTCCGGGAGCTCGCCGAGGAAGAGAGCGGCGACGTCGATGGGCTGGAAAATCTGGAGGACGCATGGCGAACGGCCGCGGACGATTCGGTTTTTCGAGCCGTTCAGGACGAAGTCGTCGACGACGAGTACTACTGGCCGGCCGTGGACCACGCCGCCGAATTGGGATTGACCTTTCCGCTGAGTCTGCTGAACCTTTACGATACCTGCATCCAGCACGGCGACGGCGACGATCCGGACGGGCTGCCGGCCATCATCAGCCGCGCCACCGCGCAGGCAGACGGCGCTCCCGCGGACGGTGTCGACGAAAACGACTGGCTGCGCGCGTTCATGGATATCCGCCGGTCGGTGCTCCTGAACGCCGCCGATCCGGATACGCGCGAGGAGTGGGCCGAATCGGTAGGTCGGGCGGATGCGCTGATCGCCATTTTCGAGAGCGGGAACGTCGGGCTGACGCCTCCGATCACGATCAATCCCTTTGGGACGGAATTCGCCCTGCCTCAGTAGGGGTGGGCGGTTGTCGGAAGGAGGGGGTCGAAATGCGTAACGGAATAGCGGTTCTGTTTCTGCTGGCGGCCGTGGCGTGCGGGTGCGCATCCATGGACGATAGAGTGGTCGTCACTCCGGCCGCGGGAGTGGAGAAGATTCCCACGAAGATCGCGGTGTATCCTCTGCTCACCGCCGAAGGGGTGAAAGCGATCGCGCAGCCGCGATCCTATCCGATGACCACCGCTTCGGCGAGCACCAGGGCGTCGGACGATCGATTGTATATCGTGGCGCCGGCGGAGACGAAGCTCGTTTCGACGATGCAGAGCCAGCTGCTGACGGGTATTCTCTCGGCTCGATTATCGGAGAATGGGTTCACCCTGAAAGAGTTGCCGGTCGAGGCTCCCCTTGAACAGGGCGAGAAAGAACAAAACACCTTCTTCGTCAGCCTCGAAACGCTGAAGCATCTTCGGGAAGGCTACGGGCTCGAAGCGATTCTGGTCGGCAACGTCTATTTCGTCGCGGACGGGCGGGATCCGACGGTCATATGGGTGAGAGCGGCCTATCTGAGGCTCGTCGATACCCAAACGCTCGACGTGCTGTGCCACGTGTCGATTTCCGATAAATATCGAGGGGAATCCATGGAAAGCGCGGCGCAGGCTCTCGCCCTCGCGCTCGCGAAGAAAGCGAAGCTCGTTTCGACGGAGGCGAAATGAAAGGGCGGCATCCCAAGGGAGACGGAGGCGTGAATAGAGCGTTCATCTTCTTCTGCTTCGTCGTGTCGCTCGCCGGGGTGGCTCATGCGGCCGATTCCGCTCTCCCGAATTACATTCGCATATCCGAAATCGTATTCCCGGAAACGAAGAGCTGGCAGGCTCTCGATTCGTTTCCGTTTTCCGGAACGGACAGGACGCTGCGCGACAGATGGCTGCTTCGGTCCATGTACCTCAAGACGGAACAGCGCATCCTCATGGAGCAGCCCGAGTGCTCCTTCATAACGAGAGCGCTGTACGAGCATTTCGATTCGAAGCTGTTCAGGATCGCCGATCTGGACGGGGACGGATTCGAGGACATCGTGTATGCGGGGCCCGGCGAGTGCATGGAGGGATACGCGACGGTCGTCTGGTACGGGGCGAAGAGCGGTCTCGCGCCGAGGCCCGTAGGAATCATCCCGGCCTTGCTTCTCAAGCTCGAACCGGGGGGGCTCCGGAGAATAAGCTGCGTCAGGCCGGGGTGCTGCGGCGACGATATGGACGAGTATTTCATCGGCGACATTGCGGATTCGAAACGCGACGCGCAGGTGCGGGTTCCCAAGGCGCAGTATAAAGGCCTGCCGGGCGCTCCGGCGAGCCAGGCCGAAGGCGCGGTCACCGAAGAGCTCGCCCTGCAGGTTCGCGAAACGGAGCAGGCCTTCGCGCGGACGATGGCGGCGCGCGATCACGCCGCGTTCGAATCGTATCTCTCCGACGAGGCGGTGTTCTTCGGGCAGCAGAGGGTCCTGCGAGGGAAAGCCGCGGTGGCCGCGGGATGGAAGCAGTTCTTCAAAGGCGCCGAAGCGCCGTTTTCCTGGGAGCCGGAGCGGGTGGAGGTGCTCGACTCGGGCACGCTGGCCTTCAGCTCAGGTCCCGTTCGCGATCCGCAGGGGAAGACGGTCGGCACGTTCAACTCCGTCTGGCGCCGCGGGGCGGACGGCCGCTGGAAGATCGTATTCGACAAGGGATGCCCGCCGTGCGAGTGCCCGCCGAAGCCGTGACGCGGTGAGCGCGACCGCCGAAGGTCCGGCGCTATTTCCTCTGCCCGGTCATCGAGAAAGAGGCGACGCAGGCGCCGCCGCCGGGGACTTTCTCGTACTGCCAGAGCATCGTGCCGGTGAATCTGTTGACACTCTCGAACGTGACCGAAACGCTGTAGCCGCCGCGGTACCATCCATAGTCCGTGTACCAGATGCTCATGCTGGGAGCCGTGCCGACGCCGTTGCGGGCCGATGCGTTCCATGTGCCCGTGGCAGGATCGAAGAAGCTGCCGACGTCCTGGAGCCTGAAAGCGGCGTCGGCGATCGAGATGGTCACGCTCTTGGGCAAGGGAAGCACCGGCGAAGAGCAGTCTCCGCCGATCGACGCGTACTGGACGCCGAATGTGCCGCTGTAATCGACGGTCGGCTGCGTGAGGGACGTCGGCCGGGTGGCTTCGTCGCTGCAGCCGGAAGCGAGGGCGATGAGCAGGGCGAGCGAAAGCGCGAATCTTCGCATATCATACCCCCTGGGATTTTCCGGAGTTCCAATTAATTATAGCCACCGGAGCCGAAAAAATCAATCCCGCATTACTTGAAGCGGCGTGTCGATTTCTGGTAGAATGCCGGCCGGGCCCATCGTGCGAAACGAAGGAGGAAAGGCATGA
>JBFYZM010000312.1:0-3816 GCA_041309505.1 Candidatus Krumholzibacteriota bacterium | reverse complement strand
CGCCCAGCTCGTCACGAAGAGCAAGGTGTTCTGCTCCTGCCCCTCGGTCTACGGCGGCGAGCCCAACACGCAAACGTGCCCCGTGTGCCTCGGGCTGCCGGGGGCGCTCCCCGTTCTCAATGCGGAAGCGGTTTCGATGGCTATTCTCATGGGGCTCGCGACCGGCTGCCGCATCGCCCCGAAGAGCGTTTTCGCCCGGAAGAACTACTTCTATCCCGATTGTCCGAAGAACTATCAGATTTCGATGTACGACAAGCCGCTCTGCGAGGAGGGCCGCCTCGAGTTCGAGCTGGACGGCGAGATCCGCGGCGTCGCTCTCGAGCGCATCCACCTCGAGGAGGACGCGGGGAAGCTCCTCCACGCCGAGGAGGGAGGAAGCCTCGTCGATTTCAACCGGTGCGGCGTGCCGCTCATCGAGATCGTGAGCAAGCCCGAGATCCGCTCGGCGGAGGAGGCTTCGAGGTATCTCGTCGCGCTCCGTCAGCTTCTGCGGTATCTCGGAATCTGCGACGGGAACATGGAAGAAGGGTCGCTCCGCTGCGACGTGAATATCTCGCTCAGACGGCCCGGCGACGCGCTCGGAACGAAAACGGAGATCAAGAATCTCAATTCGTTCAAAGCGGTCGAGATGGGCATCCGTTTCGAGATCGAGCGCCAGGCGGGCGTGCTCCGGAGCGGCGGACGCATCGAGCAGGTCACGAACCTCTGGGATTCCGGCCAGAAGAAGCTCCTCACGATGCGCAGCAAGGAGTACGCGCACGACTATCGCTATTTCCCCGAGCCCGATCTCCTTCCGCTCGACGTCGATGCCGCATGGATCGAGAAGATGCGCGGCGCGCTCCCCGAGCTGCCCCTTGCGCGCGAGAAAAGGTCCCGCGAGAAGTTCGGGCTCCCGGCATATGATGCGAACGTGCTCTGCGCCGAGAAGGGGCTCGCCGATTACTACGAGGCTGTCGTGGGCGCAGGCAGCGACCCGAAGCTCGCGGCGAACTGGGTCATGCGCGAGATCCTCGAGGAGATGAAATCGGGCGGCGAATTCGAAGCAGCTTCGGCGCCGGTCACAGCCGAG
Organism: Candidatus Krumholzibacteriota bacterium; assembly: GCA_041309505.1. GTDB lineage: Bacteria > Krumholzibacteriota > Krumholzibacteriia > Krumholzibacteriales > Krumholzibacteriaceae > SSS58A. Next base: position 2,747 of record JBFYZM010000312.1, on the reverse strand, counting down.
CGCCTCGCCGGCCTCATCGCTCTCGTTTCGGGCGGCGTCATCAGCAACTCCGCGGGCCGCGAGGTCTTCAAGGAAATGGTGAAATCCGGCGATCCGGCCGCGAAGGTCGTCGAGCGACTCGGCCTCACGCAGGTGAGCGGCGAGAAGGATCTCGAGCAGTGGGTCGCGGACGTGATCGCGGCCAATCCGGACGAGGTCGCCCGATATAAGGGCGGCAAGGTGCAGCTCCTCGGATTCTTCGTTGGCCAGGTGATGAAGAAGAGCGCGGGGAAGGCGAACCCGAAGCTCACCGGCGAGATCGTCAGGAAGATGCTCGAGGGCTGAGCGCTTCTGCGAAGAGCGAGCGCCCCCTCGGCGACTCGCCTCTTCTATTTCCTCCCGAATCTGAACACGAGCGCGCTCGTGCCGCACATGAGCGCAAGGGTAAGGAACCCGTATATCGCGACGAGCATGGTGACGTTCATGCCGGCTGCGTCCGCGAAGAGTCGGGAGAGGGCCTGCACGGAGGAGTCGAAAGAGGCGGCGAACCGCGGGCCGAGCGCTTGAATGGCGGGGAATATGACGTTCCCTCTCAGGAAAAGCACGACGCCGAGCGCGACGAAGGAAAGCCCGGCGACGAACGGCGCGTTGAATACGAACGCGGGAAGCGAGCGCCGTTTCGCGAGTCCGGCGCGCCGGGAGAATCTCGCCTCGGCCGTTTTCCACGAGGGGACGGTTTCCTTCAGGTGCCCGAGCGCTTCCTCGATCGACATGAAGGTCTCGAGCGAGCGGCGGCACTCCGCGCAGGAAGCGACGTGCGCGTCGACCGCCCGGCATTCGTCCGCCGACAGATCCCCCTCGAGATACGGCACCAGAAGCTCTTCGATTCCGCTGCAGTTCATAGCTCGCCGAAACCTTTCTCGAACGCCTTCGCTCCGGCTCCCGTCATCATCCGCTTGAGCGAAAGCTTCGCGCGGTAAATATACGTTTTTACGGTTCCGAGCGGAATATCCATTATCTCCGCAATTTCTTCGTACGACTTCTCTCCGATGTAGCGAAGCTCGATCGCGAGACGCTGCTTTTCGTCGAGCCGTTCCAGGAAGCGCTCGAGACGTTCCCGGCCCATCCGCCGGCGGCAGGACGTCTCGGGACTCTCGCCGGAGGCGGGAAGCTCCTCGCAGTCCTCGATCGGAATCACCTGCGGCCTTCGTCCGTCTATCGCGTTGAGCGCCTCGTTGCGCGCGATCCGGTAGATCCACGTCGAGAGCCGCGAATCCCCCCGGAAACCTCCGAGCGCCCTGAATATCTTGATGAAGACCTCCTGCACGATATCGTCCGTTTCTCCCTGCTGTCCCGCCACGCCGCGCACGACCGAATAGATCATCGTGTAGTGGCTCTCCAGCAGCTTCCGGAACGCCCGTTCGTCTCCCGCGAGCGCCTTTCGCACGAGCTCGCGTTCGTCTATGTCATTCAAATGGAGTTCCTCCATATGGATTCGACAGGAAACGGCCCCTCTATGTTTCAGGAGAATTATCGCATATTTCTGCGAAAAAATCTTGAAACAATCCCCCGGCTGTTCCTGTCATACCGTTCGAAAGGTCAATGAATCGAGCGGAAAGTGATTCGGGGGTAGCAGGCAGTCTCGAGAAAGGAGCTCGCAATGTTCGGTATCGATGCAGGCGTCGTGGCGTTGTTGATCCCGATTGTGGCCGTGGTAGGCGGCATGGCGATAGCGATCGTCGGCGTGATCACGAAGAGCAAGGAAGAGGAGCTCAAGCACAAGGAGCGCATCATCGCGATGGAGAGGGGAATTCCGATTCCGGAATCGGCCCCCTGCCAGCCGAAAGCGCAAAAGCCCCGGTACCTCGCGATCCGCGGCTGGGGACTCGTCCTCACCCTGATCGGAGTGGCGTTGATCATTTCGATTGCTATCGGGCAGCAAGACGATCCCAGGCACGGTGTTTGGGGCCTGCTGCCGACGGCGCTCGGCGTCGGATTGCTTATCGCCGCCTGGCTCGAGAAGAAGGATATGGAGAAGTAATCGGCGAATGGGCGGCCCCCCTTCGCGGGGATCGCGGAATCGGCGCGCAAGTGAATGGAAGGCCATCCCGGCCTTCCATTTTTCTTGTGCTGGACAAATGTCTTTATTTATGTTAAAATGACCCCAAACATAGGTTTATATCGCTATGTTGAACTGAATTCTAACCGCAGCTCAGGGAGGACTTGCATGAAATCCGGTATCACATCGCTCGCGGCGTTCGGGCTGATCCTGCTTCTTTCATCCGGCGCTTTCGCGTTCACCGTGTCGCATATCGCCACCGACACCGAGCTCCTCGCCCTCATTTCAGATACCATTTTCGTGGCCGAAGGGAGGATCGGAGACCTTGGCGGCGCGGCGACGTTCGAGCTCGATCTCGGCCAGAGCACAGCGGCGCCGTATACGACCGCCCAGTATCCGTGGATCAGCGGAACGGTCGAGCCGTTCACGCTCTCGTACAACAGCGGAACCGGTCTCATCACTTTCTCTCTGGGAGGGAAGGTTCTCACCTACATGACGCCTTTCCCGATGTTCGGCGATATCTTCGTGCGCACGAGGGCCGTCGAAGTCGACAGGAGCGTCATCGTGCAGGATCTCGTTCTCAACGGCCAGAGCGTCGGCGACGTCTCGAACGCCGTGGGCCCCGGCCTCGACATCCTGTGGATATCGGGCGCCGCGCTCTCGAACGGATTCACCCTGACGGGCACGGCGACGCTCGCGTGGAACGGCG